>JAODMX010000452.1 GCA_025464735.1 Frondihabitans sp.
CTGCTCTGCTCTGCTCTGCTCTGCTCCGCGCCCGGGCGCGGGCCCCCGACGCACCTCCTTCCGGACTGGACCGGCGGGTCAATCGCGCCATTCTCGTCCGGAACGGGGTGCGTCGGCCTGCGGCAGACCCGCACTCCGCAGGACCTCCTCCAGGCGGGATGGGTTGCGGGCCGTGGCGTACTTCCAACGGACGAGATTGCGCACCTCGGGGAGAGCACTGACCGCATCGGACCGCTCCTTCTCCTGGAGCAGGGTGCGCTCGATGGACCTCCCCTGACGAAGAGCAGGATCCAGATACTTCTGATCACCGTCGAACTCCCCCACAATTCCCTCGCTCTCCCACCAGAAGTCGACGTAAGCCGAGCGTCCGCCGGGCAGGCGAAAGCGTTTTTGCTGGAGGGGGCGAGGAAACCCGAGCCGATGCATGGTGCCCTTGCTGATCGATTCGCCAGCCGATTCGGATCCTGCGCTCGCGAGATGCAGGGCCTCCCGGACCTCCCGCACTCCCCGGGCACCGGGCCGCGCGGCAACCGCGATCTCGAGTTCGACCATCGAGAACAGGTTCGCGCGGAGGCCGTAGTCAAACGCGAGGAGTGCGGGGAGGAACCCGCCGACCAGGCCCACGTCCACAGCTGTCCGTGCGGCCCCCGTGCAGAGGATCCCGCGGCGCAGGACGCATCCAGTGTCGACCGGCCCCGGATGGCGCGCCACGGTGGTGGTGCGTTTTCCCGTGGTTCGCGCCGGGTCAATGACGTGAATCTCAGCGGGCCAGCCGTCGAGGTCAGGGAAACCCCACAGAGCCGCGGCGGACAGGTGGCTCACAATGATCGGCGTCCGGATGCGAGACACGAGGGCCGTCACGGCGGCGATGTGCCGCCAGCGTTTGTCGAGTCGTTCGTGGTCGTCGGCCGCAAGGTAGACGCCGCGCCGAACGCGGACGAGGTCGCCCGCAGACTCGGCCCGGCGCACCCAGCGGTCGTCGCGCCCGTTGGCTACGAGGTCGGATATGAACAGGAAGCGACGCGGCATCCCCCCAGGCTGGCGGCAAGCGTTTCGCCCCAGCCGCCCACTCCCGAATCTGTGGAGAGCTCTCGCCCTGTGGAAAGTCGCGAGGCACCCCCGAGCGGACTAAACCAGCCACCGGATCCTGCGTGACATAGTCCGGACGGGGGTGCGCCGGCGGCGGGCTCGTAGAGTGATGCTGTGAATGGGCGGCGGATGGAACTGCTTCGGCTCGTGCGAGACCGAGGGCGGCTCGAGGTCAGGTCCGCGGCGGCACTGCTCGGCGTGTCGCATGAGACCGTGCGCCGCGACCTCCGAGGGCTCGAGAGCGATGGCCTGGTCCGCCGGAGTTACGGGGTTGCCTTCCCCGTCGAGAGCGGCGCCTTCGAGACAGCCCTGACGTACCGCGAGTCGAACAACGCGGAGGAGAAACAACGGATCGCGTCGGCCGCGGTCGAGCACCTCGGCGAAGCCCAAACACTGTTCCTCGACGAGGGCTACCAAACCCGGCTCGTGGCGGAGGCGTTGCCCGACGACCGGCCGTTCACCGTCGTGACCTCGTCGCTTCCGATCGCCACCCGTCTCTCGCACCGACCGAACGTGCAGGTCCTGATCCTCGGAGGCCGAGTGCGCGGCACCACACTCGGCATCGTCGACCATTGGGCCGCCGACATGCTGGCGTCGTTCGTGATCGATCTGGCATTCATCGGCGCGAACGGGGTGTCGGAGGAGGCCGGGCTGACCACGCCGGATCCGGCGGTCGCCCTAGTGAAATCGGCTGCCGTTCGCGCCGCGCGGCATCGGATCTTCGTGGGGGCGCACCACAAGTTCGGAGTATCGACCTTCGTGCGCTTCGCCGCCCTCGCGGACTTCGACACGATGATCACCGGGATGGAGCTCTCGTCGTCCCATGCCAGCCGGTTCGTCGCGGCCGGAGCTGCCCTGATTCGCGTCTGACCACTCTCAAACGGTCACACATCGGTCAGGATGTGAACTGAAACGGTCTTGGCGTGTCCGTTACGGGCTGCAAGAGTCGAGACAGCGCCACGAGACAGCACCGAGAGACCGTGCTGAATGGCGCATCGACGAAGGAGACGCCGTGACGCACAGTGAAGTGCACCAGAAGCCCGCCGAGCAGACCACTGTTCCTGGGCCGACCTACGATCGCACCGCCCTCTCGACCGGCATCGTGCACTTCGGGCTCGGCAACTTCCACCGGGCCCACCAGGCGATGTTCCTCGACCGGCTGATGCGCGAGGGGAAGGCTCTCGACTGGGCGATCTGCGGCGTCGGCGTGATGCCGGTCGACCAGAAGATGCGCGACGTCCTCCGGCAGCAGGACGAGCTCTACACGCTGGTGCTCAAGCACCCTGACGGCACGCTCGAGCCTCGAGTGATCGGATCGATCCGCGAGTATCTCTACGCGCCGGACGACCCCGAGGCCGTTCTCGCCAAATTGGCCGACCCCGCGACCCGGATCGTCGAGCTGACCGTCACCGAAGGCGGCTACAACATCGACCGTGTCACCGGCGACTTCGACCTGACCGCCCCGGCGATCGTGCACGACCTCGAAGACAGCGCCGTGCCGACGACCGTGTTCGGCCTCGTTGTCGAGGGGCTTCGCCTAAGGCGCGATGCGGGCGTGACCCCGTTCACGGTGATGTCATGCGACAACATCCAGGGCAACGGGCACGTCGCGCGCCAGACGTTCGGGGCGTTCGCGAGGGCCAAGGATCCTGCGCTCGCCGAATGGATCGACGCCCACGTGCATTTTCCCAACTCGATGGTCGACCGGATCACCCCGGTCACCACCGACGCCGATCGTGTCCTTGTCGCGGAGAGGTTCGGCATCGACGACGAGTGGCCCGTGATGGCGGAGCCGTTCGTGCAGTGGGTGCTCGAGGACTCCTTCACACTCGGCCGCCCACCCTACGAAGACGTTGGCGTGCAGGTCGTCGACGACGTGATGCCGTACGAACTGATGAAGCTACGGCTGCTCAATGCGAGCCACCAGGCGCTCACCTACTTCGGCTACCTCTCGGGGCACCGCTACGCGCACGAGGCGGCAACCGACCCGCTCATCGTGGAGCTCCTGAAGCGCTACATGGACGAGGAGGCGACGCCCACCCTCAGCCCCGTGCCCGGCATCGACCTCACCGCGTACAAGGCCGAGCTGCTGGTGCGGTTCGCCAACCCGGAGATCCGCGACACGCTCGCGCGGCTGTGTCAGGACTCGAGCGATCGGATCCCGAAGTGGCTGCTTCCCGTGGTCGAGTGGAACCTGGCGAACGAGGGGCAGGTCACTCTCTCGGCGGCCGTCGTCGCGAGCTGGGCGCGCTACGCCGAGGGGGTTGACGAGGAAGGCGAACCCATCAGCGTCGTGGACGGTCTCGCTGACACCCTTGTGCCGCTTGCGCAGACCTACGAGGAGAACCACCTCGGATTCATCGAGAACGAGCGGGTGTTCGGCTCGCTCGCGAGCGAGGAGCGCTTCGCCCGGGCCTACCTCGCCACGCAGGAGGCCCTCCACGACGCCGGCGCTCAGGCGGCGCTGCGGGAGACGCTCGCCCGGTGAGGCGGCGTGGCGCCAGCGCCGTCGCCGTGGTCAGGAGCAGTAGGTGCCGATCTTGGTGATGTCTCCCTGGAGCGTCTGCACACCCTTGGCAACGGCCGCGGCACCCGTGACCGGGTGGGCGACGGCGTTCTGCGCCTCGGCGACGAGCGTCGCGAGGTGGGCCTCCGCCTGCTTCGCGAGCGCCTGAGCGCCGGGATCGGTGATCGTCGCGACGCCTGCCGTGAACTGGCCGGCAGCCTTGCTGAGCGCCGTCGCGGCCGATTGCGGATCCTTCGCGAACTCCGAGTAGGCGGTCTGAGCGTTCGTACCAAGGTCTTGGAGCGACGAGCCGAGGAGGGTGCACGCCGCCTTCTTGGCTGCTGACGACGTCGCCGGGCTCGTCGGTACGGCGACGGCCGACGCCTTCGGAGAAGCGGTCGTCCCGGTCAGCGACGAGCATCCGGAAGCCACGACGAGGAGCGTCGCCGCGAGGGCTGTGACGGGAACGACGGTACGGAGGGCTCGCGTGAAGGTCATGGTGCCCAATCGTATGGGCCCACCTGGGAGGAGACCCCGCAGAAGCCCGGTGCCGCCTCCACGTGGTGTTCATCGAGACGCAATAGTGTCGGATCCATGTCGATCGATCATCCTCAGGCCTCTCGTCGTGCTCTGGTCTTGGGAGGCGGTGGCGTCGCCGGCATCGCGTGGCACGTCGGCATGCTGGCGGAATTCCTCGAGCAGGGCATCGAGCTGGGTGCCGCTGACCTTGTGATCGGGACCAGCGCCGGATCCGTGGCGGCCAGTGCCCTCCGATTCGACCAGATCGCGTCGGCGTACGAGATCCAGGTCTCGCCCGAGGCGCCCGATCTCCCCGCGAGCGGGGCCTCTGCGCCGGCGCTCGACATGACGACGTTCCGGGAGCGCATCGCGGCCCTCCTAGAGGGTGCGGAAGACGCGCAGGATGCCCGCGCGCGCCTCGGCGCAGCCGCGGTCGCCGCTGCGGGTGAGTCCGGCGAGTCGGGTGACTCGGTCCTCGTCCCGATGATCGAAGCCCAGTTCCCGGCCGAGGCCGGCTGGCCGGCGGCGCCCCTGGGTGTGACCGTCGTCGACGCGATCACGGGCGAGTTCCGCGTCCTCGACGCGTCGTCGGGGGTGCCGCTCCCCCGCGCGGTCGCGGCTAGCTGCTCGGTCCCGCTGGTCTTCCCACCGGTCGACATCGAGGGGCGCCCCCACATCGACGGTGGCATGCGTTCGGCTACCAACACCGATGTGACCGAGGGCTACGACACGGTGCTCGTCTTGGCGTGTGGCCCCGAAGACCCCGCGAGCCCCCTCGGTCCTCAGCTCGACGAGGCGGTCGAAACGCTACGCGCGAACGGGTCGTCGGTGCTCGTTCTCACGGCCGACGCGGACGCGCTCGAGGCGTTCGGTACCAACTCGATGGCTGCGACGTCCCGGATCCCTTCGGCCCACGCCGGGCGCAGGCAGGCTCACGAGGTCGCCGCCTCGGTGCGCGAGTTCTGGGGCTGATCGGGTGGTCGACGAGCCCGGCGAAGCAGCAGCAGCAGCCTCTGCGTTGCAGGAGCTTCTCGCGTCGACGGTGCGCAGCCTCAGTGCGAGCAACGCGCGCGACGAGGCCCTCGCCGTCGTCAAAGAACCGCACGGCATCGGCCCGCTGCGAACGTCGCTGCGCATGGCCCCCGTCGGTCGAGCGTGGCGCCTCGGCGTGCTTCTGCTCACTCGCGACGGCACCCTCTACGCCACCGGCAAGATCACGCGCGCAATCGAGCCCGGCCGGCCGCAGGCACTGTCACTGTCGGTCGAGCAGCGGCGGACCGACCGCATGGCGGCGAGCCGTGGCCGCTTCGCGCTCGGCGAGGTCGTCAACTACGAATACACCCCGATCGCGCAGGATCCAGAGAGCCTGGCGCGCGGGTCCGGGCCTCTCACCCTCGAGGGTGCTTCCGTGTTCGTGCGCTGGGGCTCTGCCCTCGGCGAGCGTCGGCCGTTACCCGCGTATCTCGCTGACCGCGCTGAGATGCTGCGCGAGAGCTGAGCCGTGATTCGACAGCTGGACCCGCTCAGGCACGTGGGTGTTAGCTTTCGAGCATCACGTGCGGCTGCTGTATCGATTGCGGCGTCGCTGATCAAAGACGATGGAGTGGAACGATGGCAAAGGTTCTCGTAGTCCTGTATCCCGATCCCACGACCGGATACCCGCCGGTCTACGCCCGCGACGGGCTGCCGACGATCGAGCACTACCCGAACGGACAGACCCTGCCCACGCCGGAGCACCTCGACTTCACGCCGGGCGAGTTGCTGGGCAGTGTCTCGGGCGAGTTAGGCCTCCGAAAGTTCCTCGAAGACGCCGGCCACACTCTGGTGGTCACGAGCGACAAAGACGGCGAGGACAGCGAGTTCGAGCGCGAGCTCGTCGATGCCGACGTCGTCATCTCCCAGCCGTTCTGGCCCGCGTATCTGACGCCCGAGCGGCTCGCCAAAGCGAAGAACCTCGCGATCGCGATCACGGCGGGCATCGGCAGCGACCATGTCAACCTGGCCGGTGCGATCGAGAAGGGCATCACTGTCGCCGAGGTCACGTACAGCAACAGCATCGGCGTCGCCGAGCACACCGTCATGCAGGTGCTGACTCTCGTGCGCGACTATCTTCCGGCGTACAAGACGGTGCTCGACGGTGGCTGGAACATCGCAGACAACGTGCAACGCGCCTACGATCTCGAAGGCATGGACGTGGGTGTGTTCGCGGCCGGTCGCATCGGTCGAGCTGTGCTCGAGCGCCTCGCCCCGTTTGACGTCAAGCTCCACTACACGGATCGCGCCCGGCTTCCCGAGGAGGTCGAGAAGCGTCTCAATCTCACGTTCCACCAGTCGATCGACGAGATGTTGCCGCTCGTGGACGTCCTCACCGTGCACGCCCCGCTGACCGACGAGACCCGTGGCCTGTTCGACGACGAGCGCCTTGCGACAATGCGCCGCGGCGCCTACATCGTCAACCCGGCTCGCGGCGCCATCGCCGACCGCGACGCGATCGTTCGGGCCCTCGAGAGCGGACAGCTCGCCGGATACGCGGGCGACGTCTGGGACATCCAGCCAGCGCCGGCCGATCACCCCTGGCGCACGATGCCGCACCACGGCATGACGCCGCACGTGTCGGGCTCCTCCCTGCCGTCGCAGGCGCGCTACGCGGCCGGCACCCGCGAGATTCTGGAGGATTTCTTTGCTGGGCGACCGATCCGCAAGGAGTACCTCATCGTCGAGGGCGGCTCGTATGCCGGAACGGGAGCGACCTCGTATGCAAAGCCCGCGGGATCCTGAATCGCCACCCACAGAAGACTGACGAGGAGCTCACGATGGACAAGAAACAAGCGGCTGCCCGGGTGGTCGAAGCGAAGGAGCGGCTCGATCTCTCCTGGAAGGACATCGCAGCCGGCCTCGGAACGAGCCCCGCCTGGACGGTGGCAGCCCTTCTCGGAAACCACCCCGTACCGGACGACGTCGCGGCAAGAGCTGTCGCGCTGCTCGAACTCGACACCGAGACCGGAGCGGCTCTGCGTCGGCAGCCCTACCGCGTCACCGATCCGACTCTCCTGTCGGACCCCACGATCTACCGATTCCACGAGGCGCTCAACGTCTACGGGCCGGCGATCAAGGAGCTGATCCACGAGGAATTCGGCGACGGCATCATGAGCGCGATCAACTTCAACCTCTCCGTCGAGCGCCGCCCGCATGATGGCGGAGACCGGGTTCGCGTCGTCTTTGACGGCAAGTTCCTGAAGTACGAGTGGTAAGGCCAACCGCGCGACGAATCTCGAGTTGGCTTCTCAGTCGGAAGCAGAGGGGTGGCGCGCGCGGCTGGGCTGGACGCGCGGCGGCTCGCCCGGCATCTTGGGAAAGTCGGGCGGGAAGGGCAGCTCCCCCAGGCCCGACTCGAGGTCGCGCGCCCACCACTCCAGTAGGGGTGAGATCGAGGGGCCAACGCTCCGGTGCAGGTCTTCCCACGGGTCACCGGTCTTCGCGAGCCGCTCGGGCACGGTGAGCACCGTGTGGCTTGCAGGATCCGTGTGCTCCAGTTCGTCCCACGACAGCGGTGTCGAGACGGAAGCCCGCGCCAGGGCCCGGGGTGAGTAGGCGCCGGCCATCGTGCGATCGCGGTTGGCCTGGTTGTAGTCGACGAAGATGCGGCTGCCCCGCTCCTCCTTCCACCAGGCGGTGGTGACGCGGTCGGGCATCCTGCGTTCCAGCTCTCGCGCGGTGGCGATCACGGCGTGCCGCACGTCGAGGAACTCGTGCTCGGGGGCGATCGGCGCAAACACGTGCAGGCCTCGGTTGCCCGACGTCTTGACGTAGGCGGTGAGCCCCACCTCGTCGAGCACGCGCCGGAGGGCTGTGGCGGCCTCGATCGCGTCGACGAACTCGGTGCCGGGCTGCGGGTCGAGGTCGATGCGGAGCTCGTCGGGGAAGTCGGGGGCCGAGGCCCGCGATGCCCAGGGATGGAAGACGACGGTGTTCATCTGCACGGCCCAGACGGCTCCCGCGGGCTCGTCGATCACGAGCTGGGGGTGCACCCGCTTCGAGGGATACGTCACGTCGACCGCGCGGACGTACTCCGGCGCCCCGCGCGGCGGGTTCTTCGAGAAGAACTGCTCACCCTCGACCCCGTCGGGGAAGCGCTGCAGAGACACCGGGCGACCACCATTGGCTGCGACGAACGCCGGCCCCACCGCGACGAGGTAGTGGGCGAGATCGAGCTTCGTGATGCCGAGATCGGCCCACAGGATCCGGGACGGGCTCGACAGCCGGACCTCACGCCCTCCGTCGGGTCCGGGTACCTCCAGCACTACAGCGTCACTAGCCACACCTCAAGCTACGCTCCACTGTCCCCGAGTGGTGAGTGTCCGAAGTGGGTCGCCTCCAGCGGGTTGCGGCAGCGCTTCTTGGACACTCGCCGGGTTACGGGCGCCAAGCGAGAGCAGAATCGGAGGATGGAAGCGATCAACCCGATGCTGGCGAAAGCCGTCGGCGCCGTTCCGGCAGTCGACAGCGTCGAGGGCGGCCTGGTGTACGAGCCGAAGTGGGACGGCTTTCGCGGCATCGTCTCCGTCGACGCCGACGGGGTCGTGGAGATCGGGAGTCGGGGCACGAAGACGCTGACCAGGTACTTTCCCGAGCTCGTGGGCGAGTTCGAGGCGCAGCTCCCCGGATCCTGCGTCCTCGACGGAGAGATCGTGGTGCGCACGGGCGACCCCGGCGACGAGAGACTCGACTGGGAAGCGCTGTCGGCCAGGATCCACCCGGCCGCCTCACGAATCCTGCGTCTGTCGGCGGAGACTCCGGCCTCGTTCGTCGCCTTCGATCTGCTGATGCTCGACGGCACTGACCTCCAGGGCAGGCCGTTCGCCGAGCGTCGAGCTGCCCTCGAAACACTTGGTGCTTCCTTCACAGCACCGCTCCACCTCAGCCAGACGACCGACGACGAGCAGCTGGCGAAGCAGTGGCTTGAGGAGTTCGAGGGTGCCGGGCTCGACGGCGTCGTCGCGAAGCCGCTCGCCGCGGTCTACGAGCAAGGAAAACGAAGGATGCTGAAGGTCAAGCACCACAGGACTGCCGACGTGGTCCTGCTCGGCTATCGCGTCCACGCCAGCGGTTCGGGCGTCGGTTCACTGCTACTCGGGCTCCACGACGCGAACGGCGAGCTGCAGAACGTCGGCGGCGCCTCGGCATTCACCGACCGGAGGCGGCAGGAGCTCGTCGATGAGCTCGAACCCCGTGTGGTCCGCGACGCGGACGGCGAGGCCGTCCGTGGCGCGACCGAGCGCAGCCGATTCACCGGCGCGAAAGACGTCTCGTTCGTGCAACTCGATGGGACCCTCGTCGCGGAGGTGCGGTACGACCAGATGGAGGGCGCCCGGTTCCGCCACACCGTGCAGTTCGAGCGCTGGCGCCCCGACCGCGAGGCGGCGTCGTGCACCTTCGAGCAGTTGGAGATCCCGACGGCCTACGATCTCAGTCGCGTCCTCGCCTGACGAGCTTCGCCGTTCTACGCGGTCGGCGCCACGTCGCGGAGGCCGTCAAGGACGGTCTGCCAGTTCGACGATGAGTGCTCTGCCGATTCGGCCGATTCGTTGTTGTCCTGCACGACGGAAACGCGGCAACCGCCATCGATCGGCTGGACCCGGTAGGTGACCCGCTGGTAATTCTCGGGGACGTCCGGTTTGCCGCTCGTCGGGCTGAAGAAGCTCGTGACCAGAAGCAGCGGCGGTGTCGACTCGATCACCGTTCCTTTGTCTTCGTAGGTCGTTCCCTCCCACTCGCCGGCGTAGGTGATGGGACTACCCACCTGCCAGTCGCTGGTGACCTGGGTGCCGAAGAAGTACCGTGCGACGAGGTCGGGTTCGGTGAGGGCGCGCCACACCTGGTCGGGATCGGCGTCGACCACCACGGTGGCCTTGGCTAGGTAGTCGCCGCTGTCGCTCATGCCCATCTCCTTCGTTGGTGGACCCAGTGTGCTCCCCTCTCACCCGTGCTGCTCACCCGCCTAGAGTGACAGCATGGCCCAGAGCGATCCCCGGTCGAGCGATGTCCGCAGCGCGTACGACACCGTTGCTGACTCCTACGCACGGATCCTTGCCGATACCTCGTACGAGGCGCCGCTCGACCTCGCTCTGGTCGACGAGTTCGCGCGGCAGACCGGCGACGGCGCTCGCATCCTCGACGCCGGCTGCGGCGCCGGGCGCATGATCACGTACCTGGACGGAATCGGACGGTTCGACATCGAAGGCGCCGATCTCTCCCCCGCCATGATCGCGCGGGCCCGCCACGAGCATCCGGGGCGGCGATTCCACACGGCGGCGCTGACCGACCTTCCCTTCGCCGAGGGCAGCTTGGACGGAGTGCTCTGCTGGTATTCGATCATCCACACGCCGACCGCCGAGATTCCCGAGATCCTTCGCGAGATCCGCAGGATCCTGCGCCCCGGCGGCTCCGCACTCCTCGCCTTCCAGGCGGGCACCGGAGTTCGCCGGATCGAGCACGCCTACGGTCACGATGTGGCACTCACGGCCTACCTGCACGACGATCTCGCCGTGATCGCTGCGATGGAGGCGGCCGGATACGTGATCGAGGCGCGTCTGCTGCGAGGTCCGCGCACGACCGAGAGTCACTCGCAGGGGTTCGTTCTCGCGCGATCAAGCGCTGCCGGGGGCGACTCGCACTGATGTCGTGACCTCCGTCGCCCGGCAGGTGTAGACCAAGAACATGAGCCTCGGAACAACTCTTCTTCGCGTCGCCGTCGGTGCCTCGTTCGTCGGGCACGGTCTCCAGAAACTGAACGGGTCGTTCGGCGGCCCCGGGCTGAGCGGCGTCGAGGGCGTCATGAAGAGCCTCAACCTGCACCCGGCAAAGCGCAACGCGCTTCTCGCCGCGCTCACCGAGACGCTGGGCGGGGCGGGAATCCTCACCGGAACGCTCACGCCGCTTGCGGCGGCGGGTCTCGTCGGGTCGATGGTGACAGCGGTCCGCAAGGTGCATCTGAAGAACGGTCTCTTCAACTCCGACGGCGGCTACGAGTACAACGCCGTGCTCGTGGGCGCCCTCGCTGTCATCGCGGCGGGACCCGGGGTCGTCTCGTTCGATGCGATCATCGGCAAGAAGAAATGGGGCGTGGGCGGGACACTCTTCGCTCTGATCGTCGGCTTCGCCGCGTCCGCCGCCATCATCGAGCTGGGCGAGCGCAACGCTCCACCCGAGTAACTGTTCTCTTCGGCCTCGGCCCGCGCGGCGAGTGTCCGCGAAGCGTTGCCTCGGTCGCGGTGGAGGCCACACTTTGTGGACACTCACCGGGCGAGGCGGGCAGCCTTCCGCCCTCAGAGGGAGGTCTGTTGGGTCTTGGGGTGGACGATGCGCGAAGGGTCGTCGTCTAACCTCGAAGGATGCCCAGCCGCTCGACCGCCTCGCCGAGGCGCAGGCGTCTCGGCAAGCGTCCGCCGGGCGCCGGCACGCGCTTCTTAGGTTTCGGCGCCGTCCTCGGCATCGGCGTGGTGGTGGTCCTCGGGGCGGCCATCGCGATCGCCGCCTCCGCGTCGTTCGCGACAGGCCGGGTCAGCTCGGCAGCTGATGCAGCCGGTGC
>JAODMX010000465.1 GCA_025464735.1 Frondihabitans sp.
CGTGATCACGTCGCTTCTCCTCGTCGTCGGGGTCACGATCGTGACCTTCGTGCTGACGAACCTCGTGCCCGGTGACCCGGTCGCGGCGGCGCTCGGCCAGCGTGCGGCGGAGGATCCGACGATCGTCAAGCAGTTCCGGGCCGAGTACGGGCTCGACAAGCCGCTGATCGTGCAGTACTTCACCTATCTCAGCAATCTCCTGCACGGCAATCTCGGCACCTCGACGCTCACGCACAACCCGGTCACCTCCGACCTGGCGCAGGCGCTCCCGGCCACGCTGGAGATCGCCATCGGTGCGATCGTCCTCAGCGTGATCATCGGCGTGGTGCTCGGCACGGTGGCCGCCTACCGTCGGGGCAAGGTATCCGACCAGGTGTTGCGGGTCGTCTCGCTGGCGGGTCTGAGTGTCCCGACGTTCTGGCTCGCACTCGTGCTCTACTACGTCTTCTACTACAAACTCCACATCGCCCCGGGATCCGGGCGGCTGAGTTCCGATTACAACGCCCCGCCGACGGTCACGGGCCTGTACACGATCGACTCCCTGCTCGCGGGGCAGCTCGACACCTTCCTCGACGCGGCTTCGCATCTCTTCCTGCCGGTTCTCGTGCTGACGCTCTACACGGTGGGCTTGCTCACCCGGTTCGTCCGCACCGCGGTGCTCGAGATCCTCGATCAGGACTACGTCCGTGCGGCACGCGCGAAGGGCTTGCCTCTGCGCACCGTCGTCTGGAGCTACGTGCTGCGTGGCGCCAGCATCCCTGTCCTGACCGTGGTCGGCCTCGCTTTCGGGAGTCTGCTCAGCGGCACGGTCCTGGTCGAGTCGATCTTCGCCTGGCCCGGTATCGGCAGCTACGCCTACCAGGCGGCCTCCCACCTCGACCTCCCCGGCATCATGGGTGTCGGCCTGCTCATCGGAGTGATGTATCTCCTCGTGAACCTCATCGTCGACCTGCTCTACGGCGTTCTCGACCCGAGGGTGAGGCTCGCATGAGCCGGCCCACTGTCGTCACCGACGAACTGGATCCGAGCGACACGACCCGGATCCGCTGGCGCCGCCCCCGGCTCCGGCTCGGGCGCTGGTCGGCGCCCCTCGGCATCGCCGGCGCCGCCGTCGCGCTCGCCTGGATCATCATCGCGATCATCGCGCCGATCATCGAGCCGCACGACCCGCTCGCGCAGAATCTCCCCATCCTCCAGGCGCCCGGCCACGGAACCCTCCTCGGGACCGACGCCCTGGGTCGCGACGAGTTCTCCCGCCTGCTCTCGGGTGCTCGCGTCACGATCCCGCTCGCCCTGCTCCTGGTCGTGCTCAGCGTGGTGATCGGGGCGATCCTCGGCTCCGTCGCCGGGTTCTTCGGACGCTGGGTCGACGAGCTCATCATGCGCGTGACCGACCTCGTCATGGCCTTCCCGACGGTGATCCTCGCCATGGTGATCGCCGCGGCTCTCGGGGCTTCCCTCCTGAACGCGGTCCTCGCGGCCCTCATCGTCTCCTGGCCGTCGTACGCGCGTCTCACCCGGGGCCTCGTCCTCGGGCTCCGGCAGTCGAACTACGTCGTCTCGGGCCAGCTGCTCGGGTTCTCGCCGCTGCGCTCGCTGTGGCGCGACATCGCCCCGAATATCCTGGGTCCGATTCTCGTGCTGGCGAGCCTCGACATCGGAACGGCGATCCTCCTGCTGTCGGGCCTGTCGTTCCTCGGGCTCGGCGCGAAGCCGCCGACGGCCGAGTGGGGCTCGATGGTCTCTGACGCCGTGCAGAACTTCGACTCGTGGTGGCTCGGGGTCTTCCCGGGCCTTGCGATCCTGACGATCGTCGTCGCCTTCAACTTCGTCGGTGACGCCCTGCGTGACGCCCTCGACCCGAAATCGAACACGCTTCGCGGGGGAGGGCCGACGCTATGAGCCAGAAACCGTCCCTCACCGTGACCGACCTCCGGATCGAGCTGCGCACCCCCGATGGGCCGCACGCCATTGTCGACGGCATCGATCTGGCCCTGACGAAGGGCCGGATCCACGGCCTCGCCGGCGAATCCGGATCCGGCAAGACCATGACCGCCCTCGCCGTCCTCGGCCTCCTGCCCGACTCCATGACCGCCACCGGCAGCATCACCCTGGCCGGTGCTACGTCTGCGGTCGAGGCGGTCGGCGCGGCCGCCGCGGTCGGCGCCTCGCCGATCGAGCTCGTGGGTGCCTCACGCCAGACCCTCGGCCGGGTCCGCGGCCGCCGCGTCGCCATGGTCTTCCAGGACCCGTCGACGAGCCTCCACCCGCAGATCGCGGTCGGGAGGCAACTGACCGACCACATGCGGCACCACCTCCACCTCGGCAAGCAGGAGGCGCGGGAGCGGGCCGTGGCCCTCCTCGAGCGGGTTCGCGTGCCGGATCCGGCGCTCGCCCTTGCGAAGTTCCCGCACCAGTTCTCGGGCGGCCAGCGTCAGCGCATCGCCATCGCGGTCGCCCTGGCCTGCGGCCCCGACGTTCTGCTGGCCGACGAACCGACCACCGCGCTCGACGTCACGGTGCAGGCGGGCGTGCTCCAGTTGCTTCGCGAGCTCGTCGACGAGACCGACCTGAGCGTGCTTCTGGTGACGCACGACCTCGGCGTGATGAGCGCCGTCGCCGATGAGGTCACCGTCATGCGGGCGGGCATCGTCGTCGAGTCGGCACCCCGCGAGCAACTGTTCACCGCGCCGCAGCACGACTACACGAAATCGCTGTTGGCAGCCCTGCCCGGCTCAACGCTCGAGGAGTCGCCCGAGGCGCTCGTCGAGGAGCTGCTGACCCCGGAGGAGCCCTCATGACCCCCGAGTCCGTCCTCACCGCGACCGACGTCGTGGTGGAGTACCGCGGCCGACCGCCCCTGCGCGCCGTCGACGGGGTCTCGCTCGCCATCGCCCCCGGCGAAGTTGTCGCCCTCGTCGGTGAGAGCGGTTGCGGCAAGTCCAGCCTCGCGCGCGCCGTCGTCGGCATCGAGAAGCGCGCCGGAGGAACGATCCGGCTGCGCGACACCGAGGTGCCCGCCCTCGGGATCCGGCGTCGCCCCCTCGCGATGACCGGGCTGCAGATGGTCTTCCAGGATCCCAACTCCTCCCTCAATCCGCGCCGCCGCGTGGGCGATCAGATCGCCGATGGGGTCAGGGCCGCGGTCGCTCGAGGAGACGAACCCTCGGATCCGGCGGCCTGGCTCGGCCGCGTCGGTCTCGACCCGGCTGCCGTGCGTCGCTATCCGCACGAATTCTCCGGCGGCCAGAAGCAGCGGATCGCGATCGCCCGTGCGCTCGCGGCCAGGCCGCAGCTCCTCGTGGCCGATGAACCGATCTCGGCCCTCGATGCCTCGACGCAGACGAGTGTGGCGGCGCTCATGCGCACGCTGTCGGTCGAGGCCGGCGCCGGCATGCTCTTCATCTCGCACGACCTCTCCGTCGTCCGCCGCATCGCCGACCGCACCCTGGTCATGTACCGGGGCCGGATCGTCGAGTCGGGGCACACCGAGACGCTCTGGCAGAACCCGCTCCATCCCTACACGCGGGCTCTGCTCGCCGCGATCCCGGTGCCCGACGGGGCGGGTCGACTTCCTGCGGCTCCCACGGAATCCGATCGCCTCACCTGGACGGACGACCTCCCCGAGGCCCTCGAAAGGACAGCAGCATGACCACTGTCGAAGCTCACCCCCAGGCCGCCCCGGCTCCTCAGCCGTGGAGCATGCCGCGGGCGGTCAACCGGTCGCCCCTGCCTGGCAACGGCGCGTTCATGCTCGCCGGCTGGGGAGATCCGGCGCCTGTTCTCGCTCCGGAGAATCCGGTGGCGGTCTACACCGCCGAGCGGCGCGCACGGCTCGCAGAGGCGCTCCCGGCAGAACTGCTGGTCGTTCCCGCAGGAGTCGCCCCGGCGAGGACGAACGACACCGACTATGCCTTCCGGGCCGGCACCGACCACGTCTGGCTCACCGGCAACGCCGTCGCAGGCAGCGTCCTCGTTGTCGACACGACGGGCGGAGACGCCGGTACGGTGCTCTACCTTCACGCGCCCTCCGGCCGCGACACCGACGAATTCTGGCGCAACGACGCCCTGGGTGACCTCTGGGTGGGCCCTCGCCCTTCACTCGCCGAGACTCAGGAGGCGCTGGGCATCGAGTGCCGATCCCTCACCGAGCTGCCGGACGACTTCGCTCGCGCTGCCCGGCGCGCCAAACGGATCCGGGTCCTGCCCACTCTCGACGACTCCGTTGACCGCCTCGTCCGCTCCGCGACGGGCTCCGACTTCGAACCGCATCTGGTGCTGAAGACCACCCTCGACGAGCTCCGTCTCATCAAGAACGACTGGGAGATCGCCCAGGTGCAGAGTGCTGTCGACGCGGCTGTCCTTGGCTTCGAGGACTGCGCGCGCGAATGGCAGAAAGCCCGACGGAGCTCCCGGGGTGAGCGCTACCTCGAAGGCACCTTCAACCGGCGCGCCCGGGTGGAGGGCGACGGGCCCGCGTACGCGACCATCGTCGGCGGAGGACAACACGCGACGACACTGCACTGGACTTCGAACTCCGGCGCCCTCCGCGACGGCGACCTCGTGCTGATGGACATGGGGGTCGAGCTGCCCACCCTGTACTCGTCCGACATCACGCGCACCCTCCCGGTCACCGGCTCGTACACGAGCATCCAGCGCGACGTCTACTCGATCGTGCTGCGAGCCCAGCAGGCGGGCATCGATACGCTTCGCGCGGGCGTGGCGTTCCAGGCCTACCAGGACGCGTGCGCCCTTTCGCTGACTGAAGGCCTCATCGATCTCGGACTGCTGCGCTGCAGTGTCGACGAAGCCATGGATCCGGCGAACGTGTGCCAACGCCGCTGGAGCATCTCGCGCTCGGGCCACATGCTGGGCATGGACGTCCACGATTGCAACCACGCACCCACCGGCTCCTACCTCACCGGGCTGCTCTCCGCCGGCAACGTCCTGACCGTGGAGCCGGGCCTCTACTTCCAGGAGAACGACCTGAGCGTGCCAGAAGAGCTTCGGGGCATCGGGATCCGGATCGAAGACGACCTCGTCGTGACCGAGACCTCCTCGGTCAACCTGTCGGACGCCCTGCCGCGCGAACCGAACGCCGTGGAGGCGTGGATGGCCGAGCTCGCCGAGTAGCTCCTGCTCGCTCGGTCGTGCCTGCCCGCTCGCGCCTGCGCGCCCTGCGCGCGTCAGTGCTCCGGCCAGGCCTCCAACTGCCAGCCGAGCCACGGGCTCCAGGCGAACGGGGCCGCATCAACGGCTGCCCGGAGGGCGTCCCGCGTGATCCAGGCCCACTCGGCGACTTCCGAGGGTGTGGGGTCGGGATCGCCGACCCCCAGCGCCGTGAAGACGGGGCAGATCTCGTTCTCGACGATGCCCGAGGCATCGACGGCTCGATACCGGAAATCCGGCAGGATCTCCGAAACGGCCGTCACGGACATACCCAGTTCCTGGAACGCACGCCTCTCGAGCGCCGCCGCGGGCGTCTCGCCGGGGGCTGGGTGCCCGCAGAACGAGTTCGTCCAGACCCCCGGCCACGTTGCCTTGGTCAGCGCGCGGCGGGTGACAAGGATCTCGCCCGCGGCATTCACGACGTGGCAGCTGAACGCCAGATGCAGGGGAGTCGACGCGGTGTGAACGGTCGACTTGGGCGCCGTTCCGATCGGTGTTCCGCCGGAGTCGACCAAGACCACCAGCTCGGCCTGGATACCTGCGGCATCGGCGGTCGTCGGCTGGGGGAGTGCCTGCGGGTCGGGATTCATCGGGAGGTAGTCTGCCAGAATGAACGGTGAACGCCTGCTCGCGGGGTCGCGAACACAGGGGGCGCCGGCGGTCACCTCCCCCGACGCCATCGTCGAGCGAACCCGATGACACGGCTCGCGCTCTACGACAGAGTCGCCGAAGAGACGTCGGCCGGGGTCATCCACCGCTACTCCACCTCCTTCGGCCTCGCCTCTCGTCTCCTCGGCGCCGGCGTGCGCCACCACGTCCAGAACGTCTACGCGCTCGTGCGCGTCGCCGACGAGATCGTGGACGGCCCGGCGATCGAGGCGGGGGCCGACGCGGTCGCGGCCCTCCGGATCCTGAACGAATTCGAACACGAGACCGAGCAGGCGATGGCGCTCGGCTTCAGCGCGAACCTCGTCGTGCACGCCTTCGCGCGGACGGCAAGGACGACCGGCTTCGGCGTCGAGCTCACCGCCCCGTTCTTCGAGTCGATGCGTCGCGACCTCTGCGAGACCGAACACGACCAGGAGTCGTTCGATCGCTACATCTACGGCTCTGCGGAGGTTGTTGGCCTGATGTGCCTGCGCGGATTCGTGCACGGGCATGATTTCGACGAATCGACGATGGCGCGCCTCGAACAGGGTGCTTGTGCCCTGGGGTCGGCGTTCCAGAAGGTCAACTTCCTGCGCGACCTGCGCGACGACTTCGAGACGCTCGGGCGAAGCTACTTCCCCGGCGTCGACCCGGCCTCGTTCACGGATGTCGAAAGGGACCGTCTCGTCGCCGACATCGACGACGACCTCCGCACGGCGGGGCGCATCATCCCGCTGCTCCCGTCGAGTTCGCGCCGTGCCGTCGCTCTCGCCCACGGCCTCTTCGCCGAGCTGAACCGGCGGCTGAGCGTCACGCCGGCGACCGAGCTGATGCGCACCCGGGTGCGCGTGCCCAACGCGGTCAAGCTGAGGATCGCCGCCGCCTCCGCAGCCGGGCGAGTCACGCCGGTCGGGCAGTCGGCGTGACTGCGCCCGCCGCCGCGCCCGGGCCTGCCGCGTCTGCGCCCGCCGCCGGGCCGTCCGTCGCTCGCCATGGCAAGCGGGTCGTCATCATCGGCGGCGGCATCTCGGGGCTCGCCTCAGCGGCGCTCCTCGCCCGCGAAGGCCACGAGGTGACTGTCTTCGAAAAGGGCTCCGCGGTCGGGGGGCGTGCCGGATCCTGGGAGTCCGAGGGTTTCCGCTTCGACCTCGGCCCGAGCTGGTACCTCATGCCCGAGGTGTTCGACCACTGGTTCCGCCTGATGGGGACCTCGGCGGCCGAGCAGCTCGACCTCGTGTCGCTCGACCCCGGCTACCGGGTGTTCTTCGAGGGCGTGCCGGGGCCTCTCGACGTGCCGCACGGACTCGAGGAGAACGTCGCCCTCTTCGACTCGATCGAACCCGGGTCGGGGCCGAGGATCCGCGACTATCTCGCGTCGTCTCGCGACACCTACGACATGGCGAAGAAGCGGTTCCTCTACACGTCGTTCCGCAGCTGGCGCCCGTTGCTGCGCCGCGATGTGGTGACGCGACTTCCGACCCTGGCCCGGTTGCTGGTGCAAGACCTCTCTTCCCTCGTCGCGCGGACTGTCAGTGATCGGCGGCTCGCGCAGATCCTCGGCTATCCGGCCGTCTTCCTCGGGTCGTCGCCGTACGAGACGCCGAGCATGTACCACCTCATGTCGACGCTCGATCTCGACGACGGCGTGCTCTACCCGCAGGGTGGGCTGACCACCGTGATCGAGCGAATCGCCGCGCTGGCGGTCGATGCCGGTGTGACGATCGTCACGAACGCGACCGTGACCTCGATCCGGACGACCTCCGGGCGGCATCCGCGGGCGACCGGCGTCGACTGGGTCGCGCGTGACGGCCTCGCCCGCGCGCAGGTCGCCGACATCGTGGTGTCGGCCGCAGACCTCCACCACACCGAGACCGTGCTGCTGCCGCGGGAGTTGCAGACGTATGGCGAGTCGTACTGGGCGGGCCGCAACCCGGGGCCGTCGGCATTACTGATGTACCTCGGGGTGTCGGGCGAGCTTCCGCAGCTCGAGCACCACACGCTGCTCTTCTCCCGCGACTGGCGGGACAACTTCGGGCGGATCTTCGGGCCGTCCAAGAGCATCCCCGAGCCTCCGTCCCTCTACGTCTGCAAGCCGTCCGTCGTCGACCCGTCGACGGCGCCGCCGGGGCAGACGAACCTCTTCGTGCTGGTGCCACTGCCGGCCGACCCTTCGCTCGGGCTTGGGTCGATTCCCGCGGGCGACTCGTCACGCGTTGGTAATTCATGTTCCACCGTTCTCGAGCGTCTCGGCGACGCCGTCGTTCAGCAGATCGCGGAGTGGGCCGACATCCCAGACCTGAATTCTCGAATCGTGCTGCGCCGCACCCGTGGCCCCCAGGACTTCGTCGACGACTACAACTCCTGGTCAGGCAGCATGCTCGGGCCGGCCCACACCCTGGCGCAGAGCGCGATGTTCCGCGCGGGCAACGTCTCGAAGAAGGTCCGCGGCCTTTACTACGTCGGCGGCTCGGTCCGGCCGGGCATCGGCTTGCCGATGTGCCTCATCAGCGCCGAGGTGCTGCTCAAGAACCTCCGCGGCGACACGAGCACGGAGCCGTTGCCCGAGCCTGCGTCGCTCCCGACTACCTCGTCGACTCCGGCCGCTCGAGCCGCTCCAGCCACTCGAGCCTGAGTTCTCGACGTCGTGGGCATCCTCTACCTCCTCGGCCTCCTGGTCGCCCTGACCGGGATGGTCGTTCTCGACCGCCGCTTCCGGCTGTTCTTCTGGCGAGACTGGCGCCGAGCCGTCGTCGTGCTCCCGGTCGGCATCGCGTTCTTCCTGGTCTGGGACCTCGCGGGCATCGGATTCGGCATCTTCTTCCGCGGCGAGACCGCGTTCATGACAGGGATCCAGGTCGCGCCGGAGCTCCCGCTCGAGGAGCCGTTCTTCCTCGCCCTGCTCTGCTACCTCACGATGAACCTGCTCGCGGGCATGCCGCTCGTCGTCGCGACGCTCGCAGCGCTCGGCGCGCGCACGGGCCGCGCGCCGTCGTCGGCAACTCAGGCTCCACGGGACGGAGCCGACTCGTGACCTACTGGGCGCTCAACGCGATCTTCCTCGCGATCGCCGTGGCAGTGGGCATCGCAGCCCTCGTGGTCGCGAGACGTCGGCGCGAGCCGCGAAGGCGCCTGCACGCTGGATCCTGCATTGTCAGCGTGGTCGTCCTCCTCGTCATGACCGCCGTCTTTGACAACGTCATGATCGGCATCGGCCTTGTCGGCTACGACCCGGCCAAGATCAGCCATGTCTTCGTCGGCATCGCGCCTCTGGAAGACTTCTCCTATTCGGTGGCGGCCCTCATCCTGCTGCCGTCGCTGTGGGTGCTGCTCGGCACCCGTCGACGCGAAGCAGGCGAGGAGGAACGATGACGACGAACTCCGCAGCCGCATCGCTGCGCGCGCTCTTCGTCGTCTCGCGTCCGCTCAGCTGGATCAACACGGCGTTCCCGTTCGCGGCGGCGTACATCCTCGGGCAGGCCGGGACGACTTTCAACGGCGACTTCGCCTACGTGTCAGGAGCCGGTAGCGAGACCTCGAGCAGCGCGATG
This sequence comes from Frondihabitans sp., assembly GCA_025464735.1. The sequence goes on from JAODMX010000465.1 coordinate 9,366, forward strand.
AGCTCGGTTTTGACCCTCAACACCGGCGCCTTCCACTTCTCCAGCGTCGACTGGCTCGTCGCGATCGTCGGCATCGTCTACTTCCTCATCCCGTACAACCTCGCCATGTATGGCATCAACGACGTCTTCGACTACGAGAGCGACCTCCGGAACCCTCGCAAGGGCGGAGTCGAGGGCGCCATGCTCGACCGGAGCTTCCATCGGACCATCCTGACGGCCGTGGTGGCGACCAACGTCCCGTTCCTGATCTTCTTCGTCCTGGTCGGCGACCCGCTCAGCTGGCTCATCCTCGGCATCAGCGTTTTCGCCGTCGTCGCCTATTCGCTGCAGGGTCTGCGCTTCAAGGAGCGGCCGCTCCTCGATTCGATCACCTCCAGCACGCATTTCGTCAGCCCTGCCGTCGTCGGATTCGTGCTCGCCGGGGTCGCCTTCACGCCGCAGTTGATCGCCATGCTGGCGGCTTTCTTCCTCTGGGGAATGGCCAGCCACGCCTTCGGGGCGGTTCAGGATGTCGTGGCCGACCGCGAGGGCGATATCGCGTCGATCGCGACGGTCATCGGCGCCCGCCGCACCGTTCGCCTCTCCGCGGCCGCCTACGTCCTCGCGGGGGTCCTGATGCTTTTCACCGTCTGGCCCGGCCCGCTCGCGGCGATCCTCGTGATCTCCTACGTCGCCACGGTGGCGCCGTGGTGGAACGTCTCCGACGCCGTCGCCGCAGGCGCGAACCGCGGCTGGAAGCGGTTCCTCCTCCTCAACTACCTCAGCGGTTTTCTCACCACGGCTCTCCTGATCTGGTGGGTTGTCAGGGCGTGAGCGCTCAGGATCCGTCCCCCGGATCCCGTGCACGGCCCGCGTATTTGGTCGCAGAACGCCCTGATGTGCCAACGTGGGTCTTCCACCGATCAAACTCAAGGAGAGTCCCATGAAAGGCAAGATCCTGTTCGTCGCCGGTCTCGCAGCCGGATACGTCGTGGGTGCCCGAGCGGGCCGCCAGTCGTACGAGCGCATCAAGAGCCGCGCCGAGAGCGTCTGGCACGACCCGAACGTTCAGAAGGGTGTGACCAAGGCCGAAGATTTCGTCGTCGAGAAGGCGCCGATCGTCGGCAAGAAGATCACGGAGTCCGCGCAGGATGCTGCCCACGCGGCCACCGAGAAGGTCAAGTCGGCCACCTCCAAGGCCAACCCGGCGTCGTCGTAGATGGTCTCGTTGAGCGGCCTGCTGGGCGGCGGGTCAGATCAGGAGCCGGGGGAGCGTCGCTCTCTCGGGAGCCTCCTGGCGTCCCTGCCCGATCTCATCTCGCGGATCATCCGGGGCGAGATCGAATCGGCCAAGGCCGAACTTCTGGCGAAGCTCAAGAAGGCCGGAATCGGCCTCGGCTTCCTCGTGGGGGCGGCGGTCTTCGGGTTCATCCTGCTCGAGGTTCTGATCGCCGCAGCCGTACTGGGAACAGCCACCGTCTTCCCCGCCTGGCTGGCCGCCCTCCTGGTCGGTGCCGCGCTGCTCGTGGTCACGGCGGTCCTGGCTCTGATCGGCGTCCGGATCCTGAAGCGCGAGGTTCCACCGGTCCCGAAAGAGACGATCGCCACCGTCAAGAACGACATCACTGCTGTGAAGGGAGAGGCCCACGATGAGCCCGAAAGCCTCTGACGAGGGATCGACCGGCGATGCTCGCAAGGACGTCGAGCGCGCTCGCGCCGAGTTCGCCGAGACCCTGGATGAGATCGAGAACCGCCTCAACCCGCGGATCCAGGCCCGGCGCGCCCAGGCGTCGATCAAGCGGCGTTTCGAACGCGACCCCAGAGTCCTTGGTGCGGCCGCCGTCGGTGCCGCCGCTCTGGCAGCCACCATTGCCGGCGTGGCCAGGATCGCGTCCAGAAGACGGTGAGGTGACGCAGTGACGTCGAGGTCGGCTGCGCAGGTCACGAAGGATCCCGCCACCATCACTTGGGCGTCCACGTTCACGAAGACGCTGCGCGAGTTCTCGAACGACAACTGCACCGACCTGGCGGCTGCCTTGACCTATTTCGCGGTGCAGGCGATCTTCCCCGCGCTGCTGGCGATCGTCTCGGTGCTCGGCGTCTTCGGGCAGGCCGAAGCGACCACGCACGCGGTGCTGAAACTCGTCGGCGAGTTCGCCTCGCCCAGCATCGCGGACGGGATCCGGGGACCGATCGAAGCGCTGACCAAGTCACCGGCCGCGGGCATCACCTTCGTCGTCGGTGTCCTCGGCGCCCTCTGGTCGGCTTCCGGCTACGTCGGTGCGTTCGGTCGCGCCACGAACCGGATCTACGACCGCACCGAGGGGCGCCCGATCTGGAAATTGCGTCCGACGAACCTGTTTGTCACCGTCGTCACGGTCGTGCTCGTCGTCGTCGCCTCGCTCATCCTCGTTCTGAGCGGCGGCATCGCTCAGTCCGTCGGCGACGTGATCGGCCTCGGCAGCGTCACCGTGACCGT
>JAODMX010000520.1 GCA_025464735.1 Frondihabitans sp.
CAGGTCGGGATGATTTGGTCGGCGGGATACCAGTTGGGCGAGATGTAGCCGTGCGGCCCCTGGATGATCACGAGGATCTCGTGCTGCCCCAACTCGTGGAGCTGTTCGTCGGGTCGCCCGACGTGACTGACGACGCTGATCTCTTCGTCGCCAGTGTCTTCGAGCACGACCGGATAGTGCGAGGCGATGAGCCCGTCAGCAGTGTTCGAGACGATCGTCGCCCAAGGATTTTCGACGATCAGCCGCTTGACTTCGGCAACGTCTTCGAGCAGGAAGTGCGGTGAGTGTCGCATGGGTCAAGCTTGACAGACCGGGCACCAGTAAAGCTTCCGGCCGGCAGCGACTTCGACCAAGATGTTCGTGCCGCACACCCTGCAGGGCAGGCCTTCGCGGTGGTACACCCAGTGCCGATCGTCCCGCGTGGCGAGAGCCTTCGCGTAGTCCGCCTTGCTGAGGCCGTCCATCGTCATCATCTGGCCGAGCTGCACTCCGCTCGTGAGGAGCTTCGTCCAGTCTTTCCACAGAGCACGAACCGTCTGTTCTGGCACCTCGTTGCCGGGGGTGTGCGGGTTGAGCTTCGCGCGGAAGAGCATCTCGGCGCGGTAGACGTTCCCGATGCCGCTCACCACGGACTGATCCATCAGGAGCAGCCCGATCATGGTCCTCGTCTTGTGGACCCGCTCGAAGAACCGGTCGGAGCCCTTCTTAGGAGAGTCGACCAGAGGGTCGGGGCCGAGTTTGGCGATGGCTCTGTCGACCTCCGCGGCGTCGAGCACGTCGCACTTCGTCGGGCCACGGAGGTCGGCAACGACCGTTGAGGCCAGGATCCGGACGCGAACGGCACCGACCGGCTCCGGCGGGAAGGCCTCGACGTCGATGTCGGCCTCCTGTTTCTCTTGCTCCGCCATGCGCATCCTGCCTGCACTCACGGGTGTGCCGACCTTTACCTGGGCGGCCGCCGTCTTGCGCGCCTTGCGAGGAGCACCGATGCTCTTCCACGAGTCTTCGCCGGCCTCGTCGATGACCGTGCCGCGTTGATTCGTCTGCCCCATGCGGCCCTTGGCACTGGCGATCGTGGGATCAGTCGAGAAGTCGCCCGCGAAATCCCACGAGCCGTAGAGACCGAGATGGACATGTAGGAACAGCCCGTTGTCGAACTCGAGGAACATCTGTTTGCCCACGGCCTTCGCGTCGACCAGCGTCGCGCCGTCAAGTCGCGCCGCGCCGGGCGCGAACCGACCCTGGGGAGAGGTGACCTCGACGGGTTTACCGACGAAACTCGCCTTGAACTGATTGGCGATTCGATGAACGGAGTGGCCTTCAGGCATCAGTCGACCGGGTGACCCTTGATCGCACCCGTTTCTTCGTACTCTGCGAGCTGCGCGATGCGGCGTTCATGGCGCTCCTCGAAGGAGAACGGGGTCTTGATGAACTCGTCGATCAGGCGGATAGCCTCGTCTTCGGTGTGCTGCCTGGCGCCGATCGCGACGACGTTCGCGTCGTTGTGCTGACGGGCGAGCTGCGCCGTCGCGGTGTTCCAGGCCAGGGCCGCGCGCACCCCTTCGACCTTGTTCGCGGCAATCTGCTCGCCGTTGCCCGAGCCGCCGAAGACGACACCGAGGCTCTCCAGACCCGCACTCTGGTCGCGCACCACAGCACGTGCCGCACTGATGCAGAACGACGGGTAGTCATCGAGAGGGTCGTACGAGGTGGGGCCGTGGTCGGTGACCTCATGGCCCTGGTCTTCGAGGTGCTTGATCAAGGTCTTCTCGAACTCGAGCCCGGCATGGTCGGTGCCAACGTGGATGCGCATATCGACGATTCTATTGACCCCCACCGACACCGAACCGCCGAGCAGCAGCCGCTTCAGTCGAAGATCGGCTTACGGGTGCGAGACCGCTTGAGCTCGAAGAATCCGTCGTACGAGGCCGCCGCGACGATGCCGTCCCAGAGCGTGAGCGCTACCTCCCCCTTGGGCGCGGGAGAGATGACCGGGCCGAAGAACGCGGTGCCGTTGACGGCGATGACGGGCGTGCCCACATCCTGACCGACTCGGTTGATGCCGTCGTCATGGCTGGCCCGCATCTGGACGTCGTACTCGTCACTGTCAGCGTACTTCGCGAAGTCGTCGGGCAGGCCGACCTCGGCGAGGGCTCCCGCGATGATGGCGTCCTGGTCTCCGATGGCCTCGACATGGATCCGCTGACCGAGCGCGTCGTAGAGCGGCTTGACGATCTGCTGCCCGTGCAGCACGGTCGCTGCCGTGACAAGGCGGGTGTAGCGCAGGAGCTTCGGCAGCCTGTCTTTCATGCCCTCGTTGTTCTCGTTGAGGATGCCGAGACTCATCACGTGGAAGGTCACGTCGAGGTCGCGATGACGGGCGACCTCGTCCACCCAGCGGCTGGTCATCCAGGCCCAGGGGCACGAGGGGTCGAACCAGAAGTCCACCGGGGTGGTGTGGGACGACACGGAAGTCGAAGGGGAAGCTACGGTATCGGTCATGGGTTGAGCCTAGAACCCGTGGTCGCCCCGGTCACGGGGGTTCAGCGAGAAGAGTGATCATGTCGACCGAAGCACCGTCGAATCCGGCCCTCACAGCGACAGACATCCTGCCGAGGGGGGTGGAGCTGAATGGCGTCAACGTCATCGACGAGAGCGAGCGCAAGGGCTCGCCCCGACAGCTGTTCTGGCCGTGGTTCGCAGCGAACGTCTCCGTGCTCGGCATCGGGTACGGCGCCTATCTGTTGTTCTTCGGAGTCTCGTTCTGGCAGGCCGTGGTGGTCGGGATCCTCGGAATCGTCATCTCCTTCCTCTTTTGCGGGTTCATCGCGCTCGCGGGCAAACGCGGCAATGCCCCGACGATGACCCTCGGGCGCGCTGCCTTCGGGGTGAACGGCAACAAGCTGCCCTCGATCATCTCCTGGGTGCTGACCGTCGGGTGGGAGACAGCTCTCACGTCTCTCGCGGTGCTCGCGACATCGACCGTTTTCGACACCCTGGGATTCCACGGTGGCGTCGTGACCAAGATCGTCGCGCTCATCGTGGTCGCGGTGCTCGTGGTGATCGGCGGCGTGCTGGGCTTCGACTTCATCATGCGACTCCAGCAGTGGATCACCATCGCCACGGGCGTGCTGACCGTCGTGTACATCGTGCTGACCGTGCATCGCATCGATTTCGCAGCGGTCTCGGCGATCCCGTCCGGAGATCTGGCCGCGGTCATCGGCGGGTTCGTCTTCATGATGACGGGCTTCGGCCTCGGCTGGGTCAACGCGGCGGCCGACTACTCGCGCTACCTGCCGCGCGGGGCGTCGAGCCGGGGCGTGGTCTGGTGGACGACGTTCGGATCCTCCATCGCCCCGATCATCCTGCTGATCTTCGGTCTCCTGCTGGCCGGCAGCTCGAAGTCCCTGTTGACCGCCATCGGCGACGACCCCATCGGCGCCTTGGCGACCATCGTTCCCGTCTGGTTCCTGATTCCGTTCGCGCTGGTCGCGGTGCTCGGGCTCGTCGGCGGCTCGGTACTCAATATCTATTCGTCCGGTTTCTCGCTGCTGAACGCGGGGCTGCCGATCCCGCGCTACGCAGCCGCGACCGTCGACGGCGTCGTCATGATCGCCGGCACGATCTACGTGGCGTTCTTCGCGACCACGTTCATCGGTCCGTTCCAGGGCTTCCTGATCACGCTGGGGGTGCCGATTGCCGCCTGGGCAGGCATCTTCCTCGCCGACATCCAACTGCGAAAGAGCGACTACTCGACGGCCGACCTCTTCGATCCCAAGGGTCGCTACGGCAACGTGCAGTGGGTCACGGTCGGGCTGATCGTTCTCGGCACTGGGGTCGGCTGGGGTCTCGTGCAGAACAGCTACGCCTCCTGGCTGGGCTGGCAGGGCTACCTGCTCGGCGGTCTCGCGAAAGACTGGGGCGGCGCCAACCTCGGCGTCCTGGCCGCGCTTGCGATCGGCTACGTCGGAACGATTCTGTTCATGAGACCGGTCATCCGTCAGCAAGAGGGTGTCGTCTTCCTCGATCGCGACGTCGCGTGACCGTCGAGTTCGGAACGAAGCCGTGGCTCATGATCATCGACATGCAGCGCATCTTCGGCGAGCCGGGCAGCGACTGGTTCACTCCCGACTTCGAGACCGCGAGCGCAGGATCCTTACGGTTGCGTGAGGCATTCGGCCCGCGTGTCGCACTCACCCGCTTCGTCGCTCCCCCGGATCCCACGGGAGCCTGGGTGCCGTACTACGCCGACTGGCCGTTCGCACTGGATCCCGCGAACGCTGCCCTTTACGACCTGATGCCGGAGTTCCCGGCGGACGACTCGGTGGTCGTCTCGCGCGGCACGTTCGGCAAGTGGGATCCCATATCGCAGGATGCGCTGGGCCACCCGGCCGATCTGGTCCTCACCGGGGTTTCGACCGACTGCTGCGTGCTGTCGACGGCCCTCGCGGCGGCGGATGCCGGCGTGCGCGTGCGCGTCGCCGCCGACGCCTGTGCGGGCCTCAGCGACTTCGACCACCAGCGAGCCCTCGACGTGATGGCGCTGTACGCACCGCTGGTCGAGATCACCTCCGTCGACGAGGTACTCGCGTCGCTCTGAGCACCTGTGGAGAGCGGCGACGGCGATGCTCCAGCCGCCGGTAGGGTGGATCTGGGCCACGAGCCCGCATCGCATCAACGACGGATGGAGACGCCCAAGTGCCAGGAGAGAACCTCACCCGAGTCGAGGCGCAGCAGCGCAAGAGCATCGTCGACGTCGAGTCGTATGAGATCGCGCTTGACCTGACGCGCGGAGACGAGATCTTCGGGAGCACCACGACCGTGAGGTTCACCGCCACCGACGGCGCGTCGACCTTCATCGACGCATTCACGCGCACCGTTCACGCCGTGACTCTGAACGGAACCGAGCTGGATCCTGCGGTCGTCAGCGACGGTGTGCGCATCCAACTCGACGATTTGGCCGAGTCGAACGTGCTCGAGGTCATCGCCGACGCCGAGTACACCAACACGGGCGAGGGTCTTCATCGCTTCGTCGACCCGGTCGACGACGAGGTCTACCTCTACTCGCAGTTCGAGGTGCCCGACAGCCGCCGCGTGTTCGCCGTCTTCGAGCAGCCCGACCTCAAGGCAACGTTCCAGTTCACGATCACGGCGCCCGCCCGGTGGGAGGTCGTCAGCAACTCGATCACCCCGTCGCCGGTGGTCTCCGGTGAGAACGCCACTTGGACCTTCGCGCCCACGCCGATCCTCTCCAGCTACATCACCGCGATCATCGCTGGCCCCTACGACGTCGTCCGCTCGTCGCTGACGAGCTCCGACGGCCGCGAGATTCCCCTGGGTATCTTCACGCGCAAGTCGCTCTCGGAGCACATGGACTCCGATTACATCTTCGACAAGACCCGCCAGGGCTTCACCTACTACGAAGAGAAGTTCGACTACGCCTACCCCTTCGACAAGTACGACCAGCTCTTCGTGCCGGAGTTCAACGCGGGGGCAATGGAGAACGCCGGGGCTGTCACGTTCACCGAGACCTATGTCTTCCGCAGCAAGGTGACCGACGCAATCAAGGAGCGTCGGGTCGTCACGATCCTGCACGAGCTGGCCCACATGTGGTTCGGCGACCTGGTCACCATGAAGTGGTGGAACGATCTCTGGCTCAACGAGTCGTTCGCCGAGTGGGCGTCGACGATGTCCACCGCCGAGGCCACCGAGTGGACCGAGGCGTGGACGACTTTCCAGGCCATGGAGAAGAGCTGGGCCTACCGCCAGGATCAACTGCCCTCCACGCACCCGGTCGTCGCGACGATCAACGACCTTGAAGACGTTCAGGTGAACTTCGACGGCATCACCTACGCGAAGGGCGGCTCGGTGCTCAAGCAGCTCGTCGCCTGGGTCGGCATCGATGCCTTCTACGCAGGAGTCGCGGCCTACTTCAAGAAGCACCACCACTCCAACACCGAGCTCTCCGACCTCCTGGCCGAGCTCGAGGTCACCTCGGGCCGCGAACTCACGAGCTGGTCGAAACTCTGGCTCGAGACTGCCGGCGTGAACACTCTTCGGCCCGAGATCGAGGTCGACAGCGAAGGCGTCATCAGTTCG
>JAODMX010000533.1 GCA_025464735.1 Frondihabitans sp.
GCCGACTTCGCCGACTTCGCGGCCCTCGACGCCTACCAGAACCACCCCGACCACCTCGAGGTGGCCGCGCTTGTCCGTACCTTCGTCACCGAGCGCGCCGCCATCGACTACGAGTACTGACGGTCGCCCCTCGGCGTAGCGATCCGCGGCGTTGTCGTCGTCGGCGATAGCGCTGCTATCGCTCTCCTCTTCCGCCTTGCGGCTCACCGCGCCGAGCGCCGATCGTGGCCGCCCGCCGCGCTAAACCCTCGCGGTCGGCCGCGCCGGTGGTCCTAGGACCACCGAGACAGCCGCCCGCGAGGGTTTTGGCCGCCAGCGACAACGCCGCGGATCGCCCCGCCGAGGGGCGACCTACGGTTCGAGACGGGTGGGGCCGCGGAAGAGGTAGGTCGACTCACGGAGGTTGCCGAGGCCCAGCATGAGCATCAGCACGCGCGCGAGGCCCATGCCGAAGCCGCCGTGGGGTGGCACGCCGTAGCGGAAGAAGTCGAGGTAGCCGGAGAGCTCTTCGGGCTCCAGCCCCTTGGCGACCGCGTTGGCTTCGAGTACGTCGATGCGGTGCTCGCGCTGGGCGCCGGTGGAGATCTCGACGCCGTTGTAGATGAGGTCATAGCTGTTGGTCAACGTCGGGTCGTCCTCGTGGCGCATGTGATAGAACGGCCGGATGCTCGACGCGTAGTCGGTGAGGAACACGAAGTCATGACCGAAGGTCTCTTTGACGTAGGCGGCGATCTGGCGCTCGCCCTCAGGGTCCATGTCGTCGTCGGCCCGCGGGACCTCGTAACCACGTGACGCGACGATCTCTTTCGCTTCGGCGAGCGGGATCCGGGGGAACGGCTTCGTCGGCACGGCGAGATCAATGTCGAACAGGTCCTTGATCGCCGTGCCGTGCTTCGCGACCACGGCTGAGATGCCAGCGACCATCAGGTCTTCGTGGAGCTGCATGACGTCTTCGTGCGACTCGATCCAGCTGAACTCGGTGTCGACCGAGGTGAACTCGGTCGCGTGGCGGCTCGTGAAGCTGGGGTCGGCGCGGAAGGCGGGGCCGACCTCGAAAATCTTGCCGAAGCCGGCGGGCTGGGCCATCTGCTTGAAGAACTGCGGGCTCTGCGCGAGGAAGGCGGAGCCGTCGAAGTACTCGACGCGGAAGAGTTCGGCCTTGGACTCGCTGGCCGACGCCATGAGCTTCGGGGTCATGATCTCGACGAAGTCGTGCTCGACCCAGTACGTGCGAAGCGCGTGGAGGAAGGTCGTCTGGATCTTGAAGATCAGGGCGTTGCGCGGCACACGAAGGTCGAGGAAACGCCAGTCCATGCGTTTGTCGATGCCTGAGTCGTCGGCGATCGGCGTCTCGGGGATGGCCAGTGAGGCGACATCGAGAGCGTCGAGCTTGATCTCGACCCCGCCGAGCTTGACGCGTTCGTCGTGCTTCAGCGCCCCCGTTGCTGTGAGGAAGCTGCCCTGCGAGAGTGACGACACCGCGTCGGAGACAGCGGTCGCGACGATCGCTCCCGACTCGTCGGTCTCGCGCGGCGCCACGAGCTGCACGGCTCCCGTCTCGTCACGGAGGACGACGAACTGCACCTTCTTCTGATCGCGGACGGTCTCGACCCACCCGGACACGGAAACCGGCCCGTCGACGGAAGAAGCGAGGTCTTTGATGAGGGTGCGTTGAGTCACGAGCACCGAGTTTATAGCGAAGGCCCGTTCTCTCGACGCCGAGAGACCTCTCTCCTGTGGAAAACCCAGGTGGGAGGTGTGTGTGTCGACGCAATCTACACTGGAACGCGTGCCAGCGAACCAGATCCATCTCGTCCGACACGGCGAGGTCTTCAACCCCGACGGTGTCCTCTATGGTCGCATCGAGGGCTTCGGGCTGAGTGCCCTCGGTCATCGAATGGCCGAGTCCGCGGCTCTCGCCCTTCAAGCCGAGGCCGCTCCCGTCAAAGGCCTGTTCGCCAGCCCGCTCCAGCGCACGCAGGAGTCGGCCGCACCCTGGGCGAGACGCTTCGACCTGCCGATCCAGACCGACGAGCGTCTGATCGAGCCGACCAACAAGTTCGAGGGCCGGCGCAACAGTGTGAAGAACACCCTCACCCACCCCTCGGAGTGGCCCTGGATCGCGAATCCGCTGAAGCCCAGCTGGGGCGAGGCGTACGTCAGCATCGCCGCGCGAATGCTTGCCACGGTCGACGCCGCCTGGCGGAGCGTCGACGACGGCGACGTCGTTCTCGTCAGCCATCAGCTGCCGATCTGGATGGTGCACAGGTCTCTCGCCGGCCAGCGGCTCTTTCACGATCCCCGCAGGAGGCGCTGCTCACTGTCGAGCATCACGACCCTCGAGCGCGACGGGGACGCGTTCGTCGAGGTCGGCTATCGCGAGCCGGCCTCTGCTCTCCAAGCGTCTGCCGTCGACCGAGGAGCCGTGTGAGACTCGCAACCCGATCCAAGACCCTGCTGCGCCTCGCCGTCATGGGCGCCGTCGTGGCGGTCGCCGTCACCGGCTGCTCGACGAGCGACAGCCTCGCCGAGCAATACGGCAACGGCACCACGAAGAACTACATTTCCGGTGACGGCGCGGTCACCGAGATCAAGCCTGCCGACCGCTCCAAGAGCATCGAGTTCAGCACCACGACCTCGACGGGCACCAAGATCTCGCGCAACGAGTTCCAGGGCAAGGTCGTCGTGCTCAATTTCTGGTACGCGGCGTGCCCGCCGTGCCGCGTCGAGGCTCCTGCTCTCGAGACTCTGAGCAAGAAGTATCAGTCGAAGGGCGTGCAGTTCATCGGTGTCAACGTGCGCGACGAGACCGATACGGCCACAGCGTTCGAGCGCAACTTCCATATCACCTACCCCACGATCATCGACGCGACGAACGCCACGGTGCAGCTCGCCCTGGCCGGATCCCGCGGGCCGAACGCCACCCCGACCACGATCGTGCTCGACCAGAAGGGCCGCGTCGCCGCACGCGTCCTCGGCGAGGTCAACGAGAGCGTTCTCGACACCCTGGTCAGCGACACCGTCGCAGGTAAGTAGGTGTACGCGGGCAACCCCTTCTTCGAGGCCGTCACCAGCGGCCAGATGATCGTCGCGCTCCCCGTGGCTCTGCTTGCCGGCATCATCTCGTTCGTCTCGCCGTGCGTGCTCCCTCTTGTCCCCGGCTATCTCGGGTACGTGGGCGGTCTGACCGGCAACGCGCAGGATCCGAGAGGTCGCCGAATCGACAGGGGCCGCGTCGTCCTCGGCGTGGTGCTCTTCGTCCTCGGCTTCACCGTGGTCTTCGTGGCGCTCAACACGGCGGCGGGCGCGCTCGGGTTCTGGTTTCTGGAGTGGCGCACCCTCATCACGCGGCTGATGGGGATCGTCGTGATCCTGATGGGGCTCGTCTTCATCGGGAACTTCCCGTTCTTCCAGCGCACCTCGAAGCTCTCCATCAGCCCGAAGACGGGGCTCATCGGTGCCCCCCTGCTCGGGCTCGTCTTCGGCCTCGGCTGGAGCCCGTGCCTCGGCCCGACGCTCTCGGCTATCACGGCCCTTTCATATAATTCCGGCTCAGCCTGGCAGGGCTTCGTGCTCGGCCTGTTCTACTGCGTCGGTCTCGGCGTGCCGTTCCTTCTCGTGGCGCTCGGCCTCGGCTGGATGTCGCGCTCCATCGCTTTCGTCAAGAGGCACATCCGTGCCGTCAACCTTCTGGGAGGCAGCCTTCTCGTGGTCATCGGTGTTCTCATGGTCGCCGGGGTCTGGACCGACCTCATGTCG
>JAODMX010000542.1 GCA_025464735.1 Frondihabitans sp.
CACGGCGAGGATGACCACGGAGATGGCCGTCCTGGCGCCCCAGACCACACGGCTGAACACGTCGAAGCCGCCGACCGTGGTGCCCCAGATGTGAGTGGCTGACGGCGGGGCCTGACGTGGGAAGGCACCGCCGTGCCCGGTGAGCTGAGCGTAACCGTAGGGAGCGATCAGCGGCGCGAAGATTGCGGCGATGATGAAGACGAGAGTGATGATGATGCCGGCGATGAGCATCCCACGCTGGAGCCCGACGCTCGTGCGGAGCTGGGCGATTACGGGGAGACGCTTCCAGAGCGGGGCACGCCGATCGGCGGGGGTGACGGTCGTCGTCATGTCAGTACCTCACTCGGGGATCGATGAGAGCGGCGATGATGTCGACGATGAAGTTCACAACGGCGACGATCACAGCCAGCAGGGCGACGATGCCCTGGACGGCGACGAAGTCGCGAGCGGAGAGGTATTGCTGCAGTTCGAAACCGAGCCCCCGCCAGCCGAACGTCGTCTCGGTGAGCACGGAACCACCGAGAAGCATCGCGATCTGCAGACCCATGACCGTAATGATCGGGATCAGAGCCGGCTTCAGGGCATGAGCTCTCACGAGCCGGAACTCGGAGACACCGCGAGAACGAGCTGCGTCGATGTAGTCGGCGCCCAGCGTGCCGATGACGTTGGTGCGGACCAGTCGCAGGAAGATACCGCCGGTGATGAAACCGAGGGCGCACGCCGGCATGACCGCGTGGAGGAGAACGTCGCCGATGATCTCACCGTTGCCCGTGCGGATCGCATCGATGATGTAGATGCCGGTCGGATTCTGGATGCTGCCGAGCGCGAGCTGAACCCGAGTGCTGGCTCTGTCACCCAGCGGGAGCACACCGAGCCAGATACCGAAGACCAGCTTGAGTAGGAGACCGGCGAAGAAGACGGGAGTCGCATAGGTGAGGATCGCGAAGATCCGGAGCACGACGTCGGGCCAGCGGTCGCGGAGATAGGCCGCGAGCATACCCAGCGGGACGCCGATGATGAGAGCGACGATGAGGGCGTAGAAGACGAGCTCGACGGTCGCTCCACCGTAGGTGAGGAGAATGGTCGAGATCTTCTGATGGTCGGTGAGGGTCGTTCCGAAGTCACCGTGGGCCAGCTGGGCGAGGTACTGGCCGTACTGGACGATAATCGGTCGGTCATAACCCGCGGCGTGCAGCCTCTCCTGGAGCTGCTCCGGGGTGAGCCGACCGCCGACCGAAGCGGTGATCGGGTTGCCGACCACGCGCATCAGGAAGAAGACGAGGGTCACCAGGATGAAAACGGTCGGGAAGATCAGGAGGAATCTGACCAGGATGTAGCGACCCAGCCCACCCCCCGGTGTCTTTGCGCGGGAGGGGGCGCCGACCGAGGGGGCAGTCGGCGAGGCGTCGTTCAGCACGGTCACTGGATGGAAGTCGCTTTCATCATGGGCGGTTCTCGATGAGGGAGTGCCGCCTCCGGCCGATGACTCGACTCACGGCGTGCACCCCCTCGTGCTCACGCGTCCACCCACCCTACTGGTGGGTCACAGCGGGTGGACGCGGAGCGGGACGGTCAGCTGTCCGCTGCCGGCTGTCAGCGCGAGAGCGCCGCGTACCGGAACTTGAACGAGGCATCGAGTGTCGTGTCGACACCCTTGATGTCCTTCGCGGCGACCGCGACCTGGGCGCCCTGGAGGAGCGGCAGGGTCGGGAGGTCTTTCGCTACGTCCGTCTGGATCTGCTCGATCTCCTGCGTCCTGGACGCCTTGTCGGTGTCGCTGCGCTGCTTCTCGATCAGTGCGTCGACCGTCTTGTTCTCATAGTGGTTCTGCAAGAAGCCAGCCGGGATCTCGGTGCCGTTCGGGCCGGCCGAGGGCAGGAAGAACGGGCTGAGGTAGTTGTCGGCGTCGCTGTAGTCGGGGAACCAGCCCAGCTGGTACTCCGGGTAGGCGTCCTTCGTGCGCTGGGTCGAGTAGGTGTCGTACAGGGTCGACTGGAGGTTGACCTTGAAGAGCCCGGTGGCTTCGAGCTGCGACTTGATCAGGGCGTACTCGTCGTCGGAGGACTCGCCGTAGTGATCCGGCGTGTACTGGAGGTTCAGAGTGACGGGCGTCGTGACCCCCGCGGCCGTCAGGACCGACTTCGCCTTGCTGACGTCGGGCCCGCCCTTGCCATTGCCGTACATCGTCTTGAGCGGTGTGATCGCGCCGGTCAGGCCGCTGGGGACATACGAGTAGAGCGGTGTGTAGCTGCCCTTGTAGACGTCGGTGGAGAGCGCCTGGCGATCGATGGCGTCAGCGGTGGCCTGACGGACTGCGAGGGCCTTGGCGGGATCGGCATCCGGAGTCTTTGCGCCGTAGGGTATCGTGTTGAAGTTGAACACGATGTAGCGGATCTCGCCGCCGGGGCCATTGTGCACGACAAGCTTCTTGTCCTTCGCGAGCGAGGACAGGTCGGTCGGGCTCAGCGAGCGGAACGCGACGTCGACGTCACCCTTCTGGACTGCCAGCTTGAGTGACGTCTCGTCGGTGAAGTACTGCGCGGTGATGGTCTTCGTCTTCGGCGTTCCGAGAAGCCCCTTGTAGCCCGAGAACGCCTGATATTCGATCAGTTCTTTGGGCTTGTACTGCGTGATCTTGTACTGGCCGGCGAAACCCTCGCCCTTCACGATCGCTTGATCGCTGGTCACCTTGGTGGCGCTGAACACCTGCTCGTCGACGATCGGACCGGCAGGGCTCGAGAGCACCTGGGGCCAGGTCTGGTCGTTGGCCGACTTGAGGGTGAACACGACCGTGGTCGGGTTCGGCGCGGCCGTGCTCTTGAGGTTCGTCAGGAGAGACGACGGGCCGTTGGCATCGGCGATCGCCAGCTGACGGTCGAAGCTGAACTTGACGTCGGACGAGGTGAGCTTGTCACCGTTCGCGAAGGTCAGGCCCTTCTTGAGCGTCACCGTGTACTGCGTCGGCGAAGTGAACTTGGCGCTGGTCGCGATATCAGGCTCGACCTCGGGCGACCCGTACGGCGTGTTCATGAGGAACGGGTAGACCTGGTTCATCACGGCGAACGACCCGTTGTCGTAGGCCCCAGCCGGGTCGAGCGAGGTGATGACGTCGGAGGTCCCGACGACGATGCTGTTGAGACTCGAGGTGGAGGTCGAGCTCGTAGACGCACAACCCGTCATGGCCAGAGTTGCGGCAACGACGCCGCTCACCCCTATCACGAGCCGACGACGAGAAAGAGACTTCGATTTCACGGTGTTTCCCCTTTGGTTTCGGTGCAAGAGCCCGTGAGCGCTCCCTAGTCATG
>JAODMX010000549.1 GCA_025464735.1 Frondihabitans sp.
CCGGTATCGGAGCAGTCGGTCGGCGGTGCCGACAATGTCGGCAGCGCCGGGGTCGAGGCCGGCGCTGCCGCGAGGTCGATGACGCTGCTCAGGGTCGAGGCCTGAGCAGCAGTCGCGGTGGGGATGTCGGAAGCTCCGACGCCCAACGCCTTGTAGAAATCGACGATGTGACCCGACTCGCTGACGGCCTGCGCTCCCGCCGCGGTCAGCGCTGGATCGGTGGTGGCAGTCCGCGCGGATGCCGGAGCCGCAACGAGACAGGCGCCCACGAGGGCCCCAGCGATTGCGATGGAGAGTTTCAAAGCGGTCTTCATGCGGATCTTCCTTCTCTTATTGGGTTACTGGGCGGGCTCTCGAGGCGGCGGTAGGTGCAGGATCTTTCGGCAGTACCGGTCGTATTCGTCGAAGTCGACCGGGTTAAACAGGCGCGCGACCACGATGAGGACGAGCACGATCCCCACGAGGACGAAGTACGTAGTCGTGACCTCGACGACGCCGTGTTGAAGCGAGCCGGCCGGCACCCCCTGGGGTAGCCGGCTCACGTACATCGGGTCGACGGCCCGGCTCGCCATGACGCTATGGAGGCCGAGCGCGCCCCACACGACGGCGAGCAGCGTGAAGACGATGAAGCCCCAGACATCCGAAGCCCGGCTTCGCGGTACCCGCGTCTTGCCCAGCGTGAGCTGGTACTGAAGCCCGTCATTGACGCTGAGAAGCACAAACATCCCCGTCCACATGAAGAAGAAGAGCGCGTCGATGCCATCGAAGGTGCCGATCGCCAGCCGAGAGATAGTCGGCGGGATGTACAAGCCGACAGCGTCAGAAACGCCCAGAAGAACAGGCACTCCGACGATTGCGACCAAGACGACGGCAAGGAACAACCGGCCCTGCAGGTGGCTGTTCCTCAGCAGCCGCGCGTCCTCAGCGGGCTCCGCCCACACCCCCAAAATCGCCTCCCCAGGTGGGCCCGGCCTGCGCGATGAGCCTCCGGTAACGACCCACCGCCGACGCTAGTCGTACGACTCGTTTTGCGAAACGACCCAAAACCGGGGGCGCTGAGCTGCCAACGCAGACCCACGTTTTGAGCCGCCGCACACGTAGTGCCACATGACAGTCAAGAGCGAGAGCCAGAGCAAGACCAAGACCAAGACCAAGACCAAGAACAAGACCAAGACCAAGACCAAGAAGAGCAAAATGTCCACTCGGCTTGCCCATCGTCCTCGCCGGATCCGCGCCGGATGGCGCTATGCCGGCAACCTAATGGCCGGTGGGGTGGCGGGCGCGGTTATGTCGCAAGCCCTCTCGTCTCTCGTTCAGCTGTGGTGGCACTAATCGAGCGCGGGTAAGCCCCACGGTGAGGGATATCGCTATCGCCGGTCGACTCGGAGCCGTTGTCTTTGTCCCCCGGTATGCTGATCAGTCGAACCATGCCTCGCGCTCCTTTGATTCCGGTGTTGCGCGCACGCGTCGAATTAGAGTCCGAGCGACTTCCGCAGTTGGGTTTCGTCGCCACCGCGGAGTTCGCTAGCGCGCGAAAGGATGAGGTCGACCGCTACCCGGATGAGTGTGTTGTCGGTGATCCTGTCGGCGTCGGGGTCTTTGGTTTTGTTGAGCTCGCGCGCTTTGACGTTGAGCAGGGTCACCTGGTCGGGGCGAAGTCGCGCTTCTTTCCGTTCGAAGGTCAGGTAGGGCGGGAGCTCGTCGCTCTTCGGGCGAGCCGGCGGCCTGGTCACCTTGGTTCGTGCCGCCGAGCGGGCTCGGGCCGGCGCATTGGACTTCTCGCGTGGTTCCGGCACTGCTGCTTTCGCCGCAGTCTCGGGCACCGCGTCGATCGGGGGTGCCGCTGCCGGGGCGGCCTCGACGACCGTTGGCGGCTCCCCCACCTTGACGGTCTCTTCCTGGTTCCCTCGCGCTTGGAGGAGGTCGGTAAGTTGCTGTCGCGCCATTTCCTATGCTCCTACCTTGGCGGCCGTGCCGGTGTTGGCCCACAGCGAGGTCAGCTCGAGGGCGACCCTGCGGTAGTCCTCGCGCGCCTTGGCGGCGATGCGGGAATCGCCGTCCGCGTACTGGGTGACGACTTTGCCTTCGACGGGGGCCATCTTGTGGATCTTGTATTCGCGGATGGAGGCCTTGAAGCGTTCGAGTCCCGCTCCGTCGACGAGCGCTTCGGCGTCAGCGAGCTCGACCGGCACACGGGGGTCGATCTTGTTAAGGAGTACGCGGTACGGGACCATCGAGGGAAGTACCAGCTCGTTGACGGTCGCGATAAGCGGCGCGAAGGCGAGCGGCGAGGGTTCAGTGGGCAGGATGACGAAGTCCGACGAGGTGAGGACGGTCGCAAGGACGTCGCGTCCTTCTAGTGAGCCTGGGGTGTCGACGAACACGACGTCGTAGTTGAGTTCGCGCAGCCGGGAGAGGTTGGCTGGGTTCGTGTCGTCGGCGACATCGAACGGGAGGTCCTCCCCCGCGCGGTCTGCCCACCAGGTTGATGATTTCTGTGGGTCGACGTCGGCGACGAGGACGCGCGAGTTTTCGGCGACGATGCTGGCGAGGTTCATGACCGTGGTGGTCTTGCCTGCCCCGCCTTTTTGGTTGGCGATCGTGACGATGCGCATTCTGTTATCCAATCTGTAAGTCTGTAAGTTCGGAAGTCTGTTAGTCGGCGTGTCTCGAGTCTTTCGCGAACCGCTTAGGACTTCCGAACTCTGTAAGTTCGGGAGTCTGTAACTCTGTAACTGCGGAAGTCTGTAAGTCGAGGCGCCCAAAAATGCTTTGTACTCACAGACTCTGTAAGTCTGGTACTTCGGTTGTCTGTAACTTACAGAGTCCGAGAGTAACAGACTTCCAGAGTTCCGGAGTCTGTAAGTTGCGCTGCCGATGCCCAGACTCTGGGAGTCTGTAACTCTGTAAGTTGAGACCTCCTACCGTCGAAGATGCCTTTCAGGCTCGACAGGGCCAGCCAGACGGAATTGCCTTGGGAAGCGACGTTCGTGGCTTAGATCGCCGTCTACGGTCCATTCAGGACTGGCTGTGGCCAAACGCAGGACTAAGCCGACGCTCCAACGCATCCACGCTTTTCTAGGCGGGGGAGCGCGAGGGGATCGCCCCTCGCCGGCCAGCCCTGGCTGGACTGACCGGCGGCCGTCGACTACAGCTCCGCGACTTCCTCCGCGTTAGTGACGAGCGTTGCGCCGTAGTCGCGAATCAGCCGGTGGCATCCTGCACTGGCCGCGCTGGTGATCGGACCGGGAACCGCGCCAACCGGGCGACCGATCTGGACCGCGTGGCCTGCGGTGTTGAGCGAGCCAGAGCGCCACCCGGCTTCAACGACAACGGTGCGCTCAGTGTGGGCTGCGATCAGCCGGTTGCGCATGAGGAAGCGCCATTTGGTTGGCGGCTGCCCGCACGGGAGCTCGGACACGACAGCGCCTTCTTCAGCGATGCGGGTTAGGAGGGTGTCGTGTCCGGAGGGGTAGTAACGGTCGACTCCTCCGGCGAGGTAGGCGATGGTGCTGCCGTGGCTGGCGAGGGCGGCCCGGTGGGCCATGCCGTCGATGCCATAAGCAGCTCCCGAAACGATAGTGTGGCCACGCTCGACCAGTGCGGCGGAGATCTCCATGGTGACATGCTCGCCGTAGCCGGTCGCCGCGCGCGCGCCGACGATTGCGGTGCTGGGGTTCGCCGAGAGGAGTTCGCTGTTGCCTCGGACCCAGAGCGCATGTGGTGCGCTGGTGCCAAGGTCGGCAAACCCTTTGGGCCAGTGCGGGTGTTCAGGTGTAATCAGGGTTGCGCCGAATCGGGTGGCGGTGCGGAACGCGATCGCCACAAGGCCGGGCGTCGCGCGGGGGAGCGTGCGTTCGCGCAAGGTCTGCACGTCCAGCTCGTCGAAGGTGGGCGAATCGCCTTCGAGCAGGAAGCGAAGCGCGGCCTCCGCCCCGAGGGCGGCAACGAGCGCTCCTGCGGTTTGGTCGCCGGGTTCGATGATCGCACCCCAGACTGCTCTGGCGAACGCGTCGGGGGAGAGGTCAGGGATTCCGGCCGCTTCGGTGCGGAGGTTGTCGAGTGTGGTCTTCATTGTTCTTGTGTCTCCTTTGGTGAGGTTTGGGGAGGGTGGCCCGGCCGGGTTGGTCGGGCCACCCGGGGGTTAGGCCTTGCGGGATGCCGGGGCCGGGGAAGTGGTCTCGGTCTCTGCGTTGCCTTCGTCGGTCTCGGGCGCGCTGCTCTGGTGGCCTCGCGTGTAGACGGTGGTTCCGAAGGTGAGGTCGTGGCCGATCGCGTCTGCGTCGATGTCGATGTTGGTTCCGGCCTTGTCCTCGGTTTCCCAGTCGCGGATGCGCAGGGTGCCGGTGACGATCACCCGGTCGCCTTTCGTGACGGACGCGGTGATGTTGTCGGCGAGTTGGCGGAAGCCGGTGACGGTGAACCAGTTGGTGGTGCTGTCGACCCATTTCTGGGTGGGCTGGTCAAATCGTCGGGAGGTGCTGGCGAAACGGAACGACGCGATGTTGAGGCCTTCGTTGGTGGTGAGCCTGCGGGGGGTCGTGGCGACGACTCCGGTGAGGGTGATGGTGTCTTGGGTGTTCATGGTTTTCTCCTTGGTTTGATCTCGAGCAGTTGTTCCTGCTTTCCGGTAAATGGAGTGAGAAAGTGCCGGCGGAGGAGGGCGCAGCGGACCGTGGAATACCGGACGACACGAAGTGGCGGAGGATATGCCGCGAAAGCCGTTGAGCCTGGGGGAGCCGGTACGCATGATCGCCATCCGGAAAGCAGGAAAAAGCTCATTGACCAGGCAGTGCGCGGGACGCGCTCCGTTGTGGATAATCGCGGCGGCGCTGCGCGGCAGCGTCCTACTCTCGGCTGTATGGACGACGACAGCTTTTGGGCACCGGCGAACCTGTGTGAGCGGTGCGGGGGTGACTACGAGCTGGTGTCGGTCCGCACCGTGCGCGGGATGGCCATGGTCGAAGTGTGTCCGCACTGCGATCTGGGCGTCGCCGTGATCGGAGAGCTCCGAAAGGCTGCAAACGGATCCTGAGATCCGTTCTCCGCTGAGCGATGGGGCCACCCGAGTGCTGGACACTCGTAACCATCCAGCCCGGTTACACTGGCTCGAAACCCCTGATTTTACGGGGTTCTAAGCCCTTTCGCGGCTGGCTTCCCTCCGTGGGAGCCAGCCGCGGCGATCGTCAGATCGCCCAGGGTGCTTCGTCGTAGCCGGGCAGAAGGTGGATGAGCTGGTCTTTGATGGCGGCACAGAAGTTGTGCGCCTCGGTGGTCTCCCAGTCGGGGGTTTCGCAGGACTGGTACTCGTAGCATTTGACGATCTTCAGCAGTTCGACGGGGGAGTAGCTGCCGGTGGGGCCGTGCTGGTAGACGGCCTCGATTTCTTCCTCGTCGTACCGGAAGTTGACGCTGCGCTGGTTTTGGGCGGCGAGCATCGCACCGACTGCTTCGGCCGACTGGGTGTTCAACTCCCGGTAGATGTTCTGCGCGACCCGGATCATCCCGGGCCCCCACGCGTGCCCTCTGGCGTATACCGTTTCGGTCTCGTCTTCGGTGAACGGGCGGACCATCCATTCGAGGCGGCCGCCGAGGCTCCGCGTGAGTCCGGCGTTGATCATGACCCGGATGTGGTTGCTGCTGACTTCGAATGCGCTCATGACGTGTGTCCTTCTTGACCGATCGTTGTTTTTGCCTTCTGGCAAGAGAGATCGATAGGGAGCGGGAGTGCCGTGAGGTTCTGGGTTGCCGGGCGAAATAAGCCCGCTAGGGCGCGTCCGGTGATCGGGGACCGGTAAGGCGGCGGAGCGAACTATGGTCGTCGGCCAGAAAGGTAAAAAGAACCGGGATAGAACAGCACCGCCAGCGGCGGTTCCGCTGGCTGCGCAGCGTCCTGGTGCCGGCCTCCGTGCCGGCGACGGGAAAGCCCGGGACTCACGTCCCGGGCCGCTCGACTTACTCGCCGTCGACGACTTCTTCGGGGTCTTCGTCGATGGGCCCCGCTTCTTCCTCGTCAGCTTCGGTCACGGGCGTTGAGCTGGCGACGAGCTGCTCGACGTCGGAGAGGCTGTAGCCCCATGCGGCGAGCTGGGTGAAGTACGAGGCTTTGGCTGCGTCGGGGTAGCGCCATGTGTTCTTGCTGGTCGATGCTTCGATCCCGGCGAGCACGATTGCGAGGGTGACGTGCTGGGTGCGGGTGGGGGACTGTTCGACCTGTGCGGCGAGCTTGTCGCTCTCCCAGTACTCTTCGCGGGTGACGCCGAGCAGCGTGTGGGCGAGGGCGTTGCCGTTGGTGATCGCGGTTCCGACTTCGCGGCGATGCACGGTCAGTCCCTGGGCGATGACCTTGCCGCTGTCTTTCGGCAGGGTCTTGCGGCTCAGGAGGCTGGTGAGCCATTCGCGACGGACGGTTTCGGCGGAGGCCCATGCTTTGTTGTTGGCGATGAGTTCTTTTCGTTCGGTCTTCTGCTCGTCGGTCATGGGGCCGTTGGCGTTCCCGCTGTTCTTCTTGAACCCGGCTGCCTTCGGGTCGGCGAGGTAGTAGAGCACCGTGGCTTCTTCGGCTGTGTAGTACACGCGGACGAAGGCGGCGCGACCGTCGACGGATTCGATGTCGGCCTCGGTGACCTGCTGGGCATCCTTTGTCAGGAGGTCACGGATTGGCGTGTAGTTGGTTTCGTAGTAGCCGGGTTCCCGATCGAGGATGATGAACCCTCGCTCGACGAGCCCAGCGGTGGCCGCGTCCCGGATCGCATTGATGCGGCGTTCGTCGCGTGCCCGCTGGGCCGCGTGGGCGAACTGCTCAGGGCTCTCGATAGCGGTTCCGATGAGGCTGTCGACGGTGTCGGTATCTCCTTCGAACTCGATCAGGGCGGCAGCTTGGTCGAGGGTCAGCTGGTGGCTGTGAATGGCGGATGCCGCTACGGCGTTCTCTGCAACCGCGATGCCGCTCTTGACTGCGGCGGGCTTGTTGCCGGTCCGCTTGGCGATCGCCGTGACGCTTAACCCTTCGAAGCTCAGCTGCTGGAACGCGACGGCACGGTCACCGTCGGTAAGGGCCTCGCGCTGGTCGTTCTCGATCATCTGCTGGATGATCCGCTCGGTTGTGATCTCATCCGCGTCGATGATGTAGGCGGGGATCGTGGCGAGCCCTGCTTCGCGGGCCGCGAGGGTGCGCCGCTGTCCGGCCCGAACGATCACGTTTCCCTCCGTGTCGCGGCGCGCGAGGACGGGGGTGAGGACTCCGTTGTCGCGGATGCTCGCGACGAAGTCCGGCGTCACCGGAGCGCTGAGCCGCACGTTCGCTTCAATCACCAGCGTGGTGGGGTCGATGTGCTCGATCGTGCCCTGCTTGATAGTGGTGTTACTCATGGTTTTGCTCTCTTTCGATCAACTGATTTTTTGCCTGTCCGGCAAGAGAATCGATTGAGAGCTGGAGTGCCGTAGTGCAGGGTCCGTGGAATACCGCACAGAGCGCCAGCGACGGAGGATATGCCGCGAAAGCCCGGAACGCAGTGCGCGGAGGCGAACTACGATGACCGGCCGGACAGACAAAAAACGAGACAGGTACCGCCCGCGCAGCGGTCCGTTCGGATCCGTCAGGATCTGGCGCTCAGACGCGTCATTCCTGCGTCGCCTTATCTCCTATGACGTACCGGTTTTCACTCGGGTGTGCTGTTCTCCCGGTAGCCCAGGTGTGAGATGGCTGCCTGTGCCCGATCCAGTTCAACGCCGAGTTCAGCGGCTAATTGGGCGGCGCGCGTCAGATGGTCTGTGGCGGTTGCGACAGCTTGCACCGGGTCACCACCGTCGTCTTGGGTCACCGAATATTCATTCAACGATCGACCGAGGCCGCTGGCGAGTTGGGTGAGAGTCTGGGGGAGGCGATCTCCGACCCCTTTCAGGTTGCCCAGAATCCGATAAACCTCTGGAGCGGGGAGCTTGGCGGCCAGAGTCAGATGGTTGATCGCACGAATGGCCTCAGAGGCATCGTCGGCAAACGTGGCTGCCGTCGGAATCTCATTCTCATCTGACATCGTTATCTCTGCTTCCTTGTCTGTTGCCGTCGGTGGGTCAGAGACGCTCTGGCGAACGCCGAGCATTCTTGACCCGAAGATAGGTTCGTCCTGGCCCCGTGGGATAAACCAATACCATTTGACATGATCAATTCTCAGGCTTCCGATGCTGTGTCGACAACTGGCCACCAACGAGACCATTCCGTGAAACAAGGGTCGCCAGGGTGGCCTGTCGAAGTGGGTACCTCAAAGTTCGGCTTATCCGACATTCGGATTAGGCGGTGGGCGTCAGCAATTCTGGGCGCTGTCGCCCTCTGCCTACCGACTGGCCCGTACTTTTTCCGTCAACCAGATTTCGAAAACATCGCGCTGACCTCGGCTGTCTTTATCGCCGCATTCGCCGTTTTCGCATCGCAACTTTTCCCTAGACGGGTTTTCTTAGTCGCATATCCAGTTTTCGCGGCCCCGCTCGTCATCGTTTTCTTCGCGGCAGTTATCCCAGGGAATCCGAATCCTCCGTACTGGTTGACACTTACACTCGCTGTCCTTACAGTGCTTTCCGCTGTCCTTGCCGCGGTAAACCGTGAAAGCCCCAACATTTGGAATTGGAAAGAACTGCCGAAGAGGAGGTCGACGGCGAAGTAACCCTCCAACATCCGGACCACATCGCCAAGGTTAGAGTTAGAACTATTTGGCGGCACCGAGGAATCGGAGAATAACTCAACGAAGTGACACTTTTGGCAAACTAGTAGGGGATGCCGTCAATCAAGCCACATCGCTGAGTTGCCACCGGCTCATGGGGGACAACACTCCGTCGTCGACGTATTGGCGAGCTTGTTTGTGATCGCCAAGTCCGGCGGTGTCGCGCGGGTAGCGAGGCCAGATTCTCTCGCCAGGTGCGCTGCTTTCGAAGATGGGCCTGCTGCTTACGTGGGCTCGACGGGGTCTGGACCCTGGCCGTGCTGTCATCGTGACGAATTCTGCCTGCCACCATTGCCAGACTTCTCGCTCAGCTGCATAGCGTGCTGCCCGCGCGCGAATCACACCGAGTACTCCGAGTACTCGTGCTGCGTGGTTTCGGAGGTCTCTCCTGGCTCTGACCCAACCACCGGCGCTCTTCACCACGAGTCTTGAGTGCCGGAGCCGGCTGAGAACTGTTGTGGCATGCCTGGTCGAAACCCCGAGCAAGCGCGCTGCTACGTCGATCGTTACTGCACTCCCATCCTTGAGGATCGAATAGAGACGTCCTGCGAGGTGCCCGTGTCCTGCGCGAGTGAAGAGGTCGTGCCGTTGGTCAGTCAGTTGTGCCTCAAGGATGTCCACGAGCGCTGTTCTCAGAGTGAAGAGTTCGGTACGGGGGCGGGGGTTCTTAAGTGGTTGTGACCGGACTGTGTCAGGGGTTGTGGAAAAGTGCGAGGTTAGCTTCCATTCGGCCGCGTTAGCGCCGTCGTGGCCGCGAATGCGCTCGATGAATCCGGCCTCTGTGAGGGCATAGAGTGCGCTGCCCGCGGTGGTCCGACCAACGCCTGCGAGGAGGGCGAGGTCGCGGATGGAGGCCGCTACGACGCGTTTGCCGGTGTGCAGGGTGAGGTAGGCCAGGGCGGTGAGGATGGTGCGCTGGGAGACGGCAGCTTCGGTGTTGCCCCACCGGCCGGCGTTGATCCGGAAGCGCTGGAGGAGGTCGTCGACGTCGGTGACGATTCTCTCGAGCTCGGACAGGTCGCGCGGCTCCCTCGCGGGCGGAAGGACCCGGTGGAGGGCTGCGATGTCCTGGGCTTTGGCCCATTGCCGCTCCAGCCGGCTGTTCGCCTCAGCTGAGGCGCGCGGCCGGCGGGTTCCGTGGCCGGTGTTCTTGGTGCGGTAGTGCTCCATCCCTGGCGCAGTCTTCGCGGCGTGTTCGACGTCGCGCAACCCCCAGCCGGCGGATGCTGCGGCCAGCAGGCACATGAATCCGGTCCAGCTGGGGTTGCTGCCGCCCCGGATGGTGCCCATGTGGGCATCCCCGGACTTGCTGAGCCGTCGGTGCGCCCTGTGGGCGGCGTCCACCGGGCCGGAGGGAGCACTTTCTTCCGTCCGGGCGGCGGGGGCGGCGGCGATAAGTGCCGTGGCCAACTCGGCGAGGTCCTCAGCCGTGGTGGTGGGGTTGGTCAGGGATTCGAGGCGGCCGCGGAGGATCCGCGAGGCGCTCCCGTCGCGGTGCGGAGCGCCGGGCGGGCGGGCGGCGCCCTCCCGCGGGTTCAGGAGCATTCCGTGGTCGAGGGTGCGGTAGTTCGCTCGCGCTGCGGTGGCGACGCGGCCGACCAGGTCGGCGGCTGCGGCGTCGCGGATACCAACCCACAGGTGCCGGCCCCCTCCGGCGGAGGACTGGCAGACCACATGCGCGATGGAGAGGGCACCGAGAACCTTGGAGAGCGCTTCGCAGTCGTCGACGGCACGCTCGGCGGCATCCTCGCCGTCCTTGGCGTCGAAGTCGAAACACAACAAGCGGAACTGTCCGCGGGTATCCGCCAGACGAATACACCACGGCGTAGTCGGGGTAGCTGGGCCGAGGCGGAACAGGCGAGGGTACGCATTGGCGTGGAGCCCACCGTCGGCTTCGCGTTCCATGACGCGGACGTCGTCGCGAGGGCTGATGCGGCGAGTGAGTTCCCAGGCGCTTTCGAGGGGGAGGAACACGCCGGGACCTTTGGTGCGCGAAATAGCGTCGTATCGGTACAGGTCGGTTACTATCAACGCATCACCTTTCCTTTTCGAAAGTGGGTACAACAAAGGCCCGGTTCTCTACCGGCTCTTTGCCAAATCGGCCAAGCACCTGTCCTAGTCGCCAAACTTTCTAGGTGAGTGGCTGTGAGACTTCGGCCCGTCGCTTGCGACGGGCCTTCTCTTCTTAAGCGGCTGTGATTGTCAGCTCCTCGGTTTCAGTGCGGGCCCCAAGGGCCAGCGGGGTGCCGCGGTGGGCACTCTGCTGCTTGGGGAAGTCGTTGGTTGCGCTGGAGAAGCGGCGGCTCAGCTCGTCCTGGGGGGCCGAGGGCGTCAAGTGCGATGGGCGCGCGGTCGGGAATGTCTCGTACGACACGCCGAGCAGAACTGCTGGCGAAAGCCGGGGTGAGAGCGTTAAGCTCCAAGGCATAGAGAAACCTCCCGTAAGGGTTGGATGATCTTCCTCAGTTCGAACCTCGGAGCCGCCAAGCGTGAGGGTTTGAACTGCAATTCTTCGGAAGGCCCGCCACGCAAGTGGCGGGCCTCTTCTGGTTAAGCGGCGCGTTTCGTGTGCACCTCCGTGCCATCAGGGGTGGGCGAGAGCACGGGAAGTGCCCCCAGCTGGGCTTCGAGCTGCCCAATGAGGCGCTCGAGGTAGAGGGAGAAGGACATCTGGCCGGATGCCTTCGATGCGGCCGCAATCGACGCGGCGGTAGCGGGATCTAGATGGATCTTCCGCTCGACTGACTTGGTTCCGGTGGGACGACGGTTGCGCTTGACGCCTGCGTTGCTGCCCTGAGTCATGGGCCAATCATTCCGAGTTAAAGGGGGCTTTAACCGGAGGCGCGCGGGTATGTCGAGAGTCTTTAGTCCGAGGTACCGGTCTGGTTGCTGGAGCGCTGCAATAGCTGTCGCAACTGTTCTTTGTGGATGACCCACCGGTTGCCGATATGAAAGCCCGCGATTTCCCCGCTGTGCAGCCAGGCATAGATCGTTTGTTTCGTTTTGCTGAACAAAGCCATGAGGTCCCGGTAGCTCAGTTCTTCGGGGTACGACTCGAGCACATCGACTGTGGCCGGCACGGTTGATGTGGCCTGGTTGCTGGTGGAGTCGAGCCACGCGCGAAGTTCGGCCTTGAAGATGATCCAAGATCCGGAGATCTGGTGGGCAGGGATCGTGCCCTTCTTGAGGCGAAGAAACACCGACGGCGTTTTTACGCGCAGGATCCTCGCCACCTCCGCGACCGTGAGTGTGTCGGGGTAGGCGGCCCAGTAGCTGTCGTCCTCGGCCATGGGCTCTATTCCGTTCGTGCGGATTCCAAATCGGGTAAGCGTCGGCGGTGAGGCCGGGGCGGCTTTGGTGGAGGTTTCCACGTAGTTCGCTGTATGAAGCTAGTGACCCATTATTGCGAGTAGACGCCCCTGTTGCGGGGGCGCCGTGGGGCCTGTCGATAAGAAACCTCTCACACATCCCGGTCACGTCCTTGGAGGTGGGTAAAGGAAGTCGACAACGGAGGAGGCCGCGATCGTGCGTGTGCTGTACGTGTGGTTGTCGTCCCAGTTGTATTCCTCAAGCGCAACGGTGCCGTTGGAGTTGACTGCTTGCACGTAGGCGACGTGGCCGAGGTTGCCCGCGCTGCCGCTGCCCCACCACGCGACAGAGCCGGCGATGGGGGTGTGGCTGGTTTGCCAGCCGTGTGCGTCCCAGTTCCTCTTCCAGTCGTCGGCGTTCCCACCGAGTGGCGTGAGGTTCGACCAGGTGTAGGTCCATGGGGCATTGTTGGTGCCGGCGTCGCGGTTGAGGCGGTAGGCGACGAAATCGACGCATTCGCGGTAGTTGTAGCCGAGCGGCGACAGGGTGCCGATGGGGGAGCTCTGCCACGGGTAGTCGTTGCCGGCCTGTTTGGGGGCGGCACAGTTGGTTTGGGTTCCGCCGAGCTTTCCAACTACTGCCTGCGCTTTCGAAAAGTACGGGGTATAGAAGCTCGGGTCGGCGTTCTGCTGGACGTTGTGGGCGGCGATCGAGGGGTCGAGGGTTTCCCAGTTGCTCACTGTTTTCAGTTTTTGGAAGAAGAGTGTTGCGCTTTGCGTGGGGTCCATTCGCTGGGCGAGGGTTCCCCAGTTGCTGCGTTGCTGGAAGAGGCCGCGGGAGTCGGGGCCTGCGATGTCGCCGTGGTCGAGGGCCTGCAGCTGGGATTCTCCCATTGCGGTCATCACTCCAATGAGTTGCGCCTGGAGGTCCAGACCCAAGGTGTCGGCCGCGTTCATGATTGCGGCTGCGTTTTGCAGCTGCACTCCGGAGTAGCCGTCGATCGCGGTCGTGGGGATTGAGGCGACGTCGACGGTTGCCCCGCGGATAGTGCATGCGGCCGCGGAGCTACCGCCTGCGATGAGAAGGATGAACGCGAACATGCTCGAAACCACCACGGCGGGCACCGTGACGAGCGCGAGAGCGCCTTTCCCCTTGTCCATTGGTTAACCCCGTTGTGGTGGCGTGAGTTGCTCTGTAAGCCAGCCGCCACCGCTATTGAGCAGGAATAGGCGATAGGTGCCGGCGTCGGTCGGCACGTCGACCAACGCTGCGGACGCGGTCGAGGCGGCCAGCACGCTCGCTGGCCCGGTGACGCGGTGCGCCGGGATTGTGGACGGGTCGGTGTTGGCGAAGGCTGCGGCCGCAGCCTGTGTCAGGTGGGGATCCAATGCGTTAATCCACGTTTGTCCGTCGATGCTCGGTCGCGCGTAGAGGCCGATCACTGTTTCGGCTGTCTGTGCCGCTGCGACTTTGGCTGCCACCGTGAGCGGGTGGGCTGACTGTGACTGTGCGGTGCTGTTGTCCCCCGGGGTCGGGGGAGCGCTATTTGAGATAGCGGAGCTTCTCAGTGCCCGGGCGCCGGATGCAGGGGTAACGGCGCAGCCGCCAAGGGCTACCAAAATGGCCGCGGTTGCGACGGCGGTTGCGAGACGAGACTTCATAGCCCGTCGGCGACGGCCGCGGTGACTTGGAGCCATGCTTCGCGGGTCGCGGGGGTGAGGGCGTCGTAGTTGAGGGTTCCGCCGTCGACCAGGGCGGGGTCGAAGGGGACGTCGAGCACGGTCCTCGTGAGGGACGTGAAGTGTCCGTGTAGTCGGCGTGCGAGCCCAGGGTCGGCGACTTTGCTGGGGGAGGCGAGGACGGTGACGGCGTTCCGCACCTTTTCCTCGTGTCCTTTTTCGCGGAGGCCGTCGACGAGCCATGCCGCGCTGGCGGCGGTGTCTTCTCGGATGGTGGAGACGATGACGAGTTGGTCGGCCGCGGTGAGGGCGGCCTCCCAGTTGGAGGCGCGCATGTTGTTTCCCGTGTCGACGACGATGACCCGGTAGAAGCGGCTGAGCGTGGTGTGTAATTCGTTGAATGCGGCGTCGTTGATGGTGGAGGATGCTGCAGCGTCCTCGTCGGAGGCGAGGACGTCGAACTGGGTCGACCCTTGGGCACGAACGTAGTTGTCGAGGTCGCCCACGCGGGCGTTCCGAAGATCGTTGAAACGGTCGAGATCGCGAAGAAGATCGACGGCGGTGTTGGAGTGCCGGGCAGGCTGGGACCGCCAGCCCAGCGTCCCACGGGTTTCGTTGTTGTCCCACGCCAGCGTGTAGCCCCCACGGAAAGTGCCGAATGTGGCAGCGAGGAGCAGGGTGGCGGTGGTCTTATGAGCACCGCCCTTGGGGTTGATGACGACAACGGTCCTCGGCCCGCGCAGGCTCTGTTGGACGCGGTCGACCGCGTTCCGGTGCCGGAGCTCGAAGCTGCCCGGAGAGAGGGGAACCAGTCCGCCGGTAAGGCGGCGTGCGGCGCCCCGCCAGCCCATCGCTGCCGGGCTGACCGGCGCGGTAGGCCGGGATTGGAGGAAGTCATTGAGGGTTGGCAGCACACTCGAGAGCCCGGGTTGGTCGCTCACAACATCGTCTTGAATGGCGGCCGCGTGAGCACCGATTGGCGCACTTGGCACCTCGGGGACTAGATCGCTGAGCGCTTCGACGCGACCGTCGGGGAACACGGCGAGGAGCTGCTCCCCGTACGGGTCCCGGGTCATCATCCGCACTGGCCGACCCATTTCATTTGCGGTTGCGGTGACCAGTTCGAGGATCTCGGTTCGTACTGCCTCCTCGTCTTGCCCGGCCAGGGGCCGCTCAAGTCCGTTGATGGCCAGCGAGCCAGTCGCGTCGGCGGAAACGCGCGCTTCGATCTTGGGGAATGCCGGGATGGTGTCGGTCATCGTTTCGCTTCCTCATCCCGAAAGATGGCAGTTTCGTTCTGATGGCGGAGGAGGCATGAGGTCGATTGAGAGCGGGCGACTCGCCAGCTCTTGCCGATCTTCACTCCTGGCAGGCGGATCCCTAAGTCGGCAGTGGTCAAGAGTCCACGCACGTTCCGCGGCTCGACGTTCAGCACGGTGGCGACCTCTGTCACGGTGAGCATGTCGCCGTAAGCGGCCAGCATGGCCTCGGGCCAGGCCATGGGGGCCGGTGTCTCGTTCACACGTCCGATCGTAACCACAGCATCGGTCAAATGTGTACTAAATAGTTATTATTTATGCTGTTTAGGTATGTTCAATACACCAGAGTGTGTAACCTGTTCGGGGGAGGTAGACAGGTTCGTAGCTTAGGAGCCTGTCGTCCTCTCATGTTCGATTTCATCGGCGCGGGAGGGAAGTTTGCGAAATATGTCGAACCCCTGGCTTGCCAATCCCGACTCAACGACTGCTATCGAGCCGCGGGACTCGCCGGAAGCGAAGGCGGTCCTCACCGGAGCGATCGCACCGCAACCCGGAGTCAATGCACCGGATATCGCTGATCGGCTGCCTCGTCGCGAGGCAGCCTGGCCGGCGACCGTATGGTGGCTGGGAACTCATGGGGGAGCGGGGGAGTCGACGCTCGCAGCTTTGGCGCCCGGCACCCGCGCGGCGGGCCACGCGTGGCCCATCCCCACGACCGCCGGCACCGTGCACCGCGTCGTGCTTGTGGCGCGGTCGAACTTTTCGGGACTCGCTGCGGCTCGAAAAGCGGCGATTGATTGGGCTTCGAATTCGCTCGGCGGGGGAGTGCAGCTCGCCGGGGTCGCCCTGATGTCAGACGCTCACGGGCGTCTCCCGAAACCACTCCGCGAGCTCGAGCAGGTGCTCGCCGGTGGTGTCCCACGGGTGTGGAGTCTGCCATGGGTCGACGCGTGGCGATTCGGCCCAGCGACCTCCGATGAAGCCCTGCCCAAGGAATTTCGCGCGCTCTTTTCCGACCTCTCGCTTCCGCTACCGGGCGTCACCGCTCACGACTGAAAGGACACACCTCATGCCTCTCTCCCTTGCGGCAGCTCACGCTCTCACCTTTGCGGGCCGCGTGTACACCGACGGGCTACCGAATCCGTCTCCGGTTGCACCTCCAGGGTTCGGCGCGATCACAACCATCCTCGGGTGGGCCAAGTGGGCGGGCCTTATCGCCGCAATCCTCGCCCTGATCGCTCTAGCCGTGATGCTGATGTTCAACTCGCGTCGAGGTGAGGGCGGCGAGCACCTCAAGACATTCGTCGGGATCCTGGTTGGCGTCATGGTTATCGGCGCGGCCGCGGCCCTCGTCGGCTTCGTTGCCGGGTCTTAAATTCGATCGGATAGAAGGAGCTGCCGTTGAGCACCAATGAGTCGAGAGGACCACTCTCGAAACGAGGGTTCATCGCCGCCGCCGCCATAGTCGGGATCATCGTTCTCGCCGCGATCGTCGTCATGGTGACCTCCATCGCTCGAGGGTCCGATTCCTCCGCTGCACCGCCGACAAGTACGCCCAGCGCGCGTAGTACGACCTCGACACCGGATGGTGAGGCGAGCGTGTGTGGGCTACCCGGTTTCGAAGCAACGAGTTCATTGACGTCCGCTCCGACGAACGAGTGGCAACTTGTTGGGACTGTGGCCGCACCAAATGATCCAAAGGGCGCCGGACCCGGCGTTGTCAAGGATGGCTTTCGCAGTTGCTATGCGCACACTGCCGAGGGAGCCCTTTTCGCCTCCGTGACTTACATCGCCCTCGCATCTGACAGCCGCAACATTTCTATGCTTCCGAACTTGCTCGCTCCTGGAAAGGGTAAGGATTCGGCGATCGCGGCCGCGACCGGCTCGCCCTCCCCGACAAGCACGCGGCTTCAAGTTGCGGGTTTCAAGGTCAACTCCTACAGCCAACATGAGGCAGTAATCGATGTCGCATGGACGGTCACTTCGTCGGATGGTGCGCTGGTGAGCCTTCCGACGGTCCTCGACTGGGTCGACGGCGATTGGAAGATCGTTCTCGCGAGCGATGGCCAGCCGCCGTTCGCTTCGTCATCGCTGCAAGATTTGGGCGGTTACATTCCTTGGTCAGGGGTGTGACTGGTGTCCGCCTGCAACTGGATATCCGATCCCGCCGCTTGCATTTCCGACGGCGTTTCCGGCGCGGTTTCAGCCGCGGCGAACGACTCCGTCCAACAACTCGCAAATGATGTCCTTCAGGGCTTCGGGAAGGCGATCGCCTCTATCGGCACTATGTGGGTTGCGGTGCCGACGCCGGTGTTGACTGCTGGGTCTGGGACAACGAAATCCCTCGGGAATCCGCCGGGGTCGGACGCGTTCACTACGATTTTGAGCTACGTCACCTACATCGGCTTGACCGTCGCAGTGCTGTCGATCATCGGGCTCGGAGCAATGATCGCGCTTCGAAGTCGCCGCGGTGAAGGTTTCCGCAACGTCGGTGCGCTCGGTGTCGTCTTCATTGCCATTCTCCTAATCTCGGCCGCATCCGCGCTCGTGGGTGCCCTATTAGGTAAGACAGCACCGGAAGGTTCATCTTCGACGGTCGGGTTCCTGCAGAACTCTCTCTGGTACTACGTGGGTGGGCTTGCGATCCTTTCGATCATCATCGGAGGCATTCGGATGGCCTGGGAACAGCGCGCGCAGCCGGGCAAGGATTTGCTGCAGGCCTTGATTACCCTGATTGTCGTTTCCGGGACGGGCCTGGCTGTGATTGCTTTGGCGGTCACCGCGGCCGACGCGTTCTCCGTCTGGATCCTCAACGGTGCCACGAACTGCAACGTTTCGGCTGCGGGGGACTCGAGTTGTTTCGGCACGAACATCGCTTCGATGATCGCGTTGACCTCCACGTCTCCGATCGGGGTAATCGGGATCCTCATCCTTGGTTCGATCGCCCTGCTGATGACCTATGTCCAGGTTGCGCTCATGGTCGTGCGCGGCGGGCTGCTGGTAATTCTCGCCGGGGTGCTGCCGCTAACCGCTAGTTTCACGAACACGCAGATGGGGAAGCAGTGGTTTTCGAAGGTGATCGGCTGGTCGATCGCTTTCATCCTCTACAAGCCCGCGGCCGCGCTTATTTACGCCGCGGCATTTTCCCTGACCGGTACGGATGCGTTCTCGAAGGACGGCGGGGGGATCTGGTCGATATTGACCGGCCTGGCCCTGATGCTGATGGCTCTGATTGCTTTGCCGGCTCTCCTTCGATTCGTAGCTCCCATGACTGGTGCTTTAGCCGGCGGCGGATCGTCGGGGCTCGCTCTAGCTGGGGTGGCGGGTGGCGTCGGTGGTGATCTGGCTACTGGGGCTGTCCGTCGTATGGGCGGCTCTGGCTCCTCGACCTCCGTGGGTGGGGGAGCTGGTGGTTCAGCGCCGAGCGGCGCCGCAGCAGCGAGTGGGGGTGCGCAGGCTGCGGAAAAGGCCGCGTCTGTTGGTGCGGCCTCGAGTGCTGCGGGCGGAGCGGCCGGGGGAGCGGCAGCTGGGGGCGCTGCCGCCGCTGCGGGTCCCGCCGCGCCCATTGTTCTGGGCGCCAAGGCGGCCGGTGACATGGCGAAGGCGGCTAAGGGTGCCGCCCAGTCTGCCGTCGAAGGTTCAACCGCGCCGGCCGGTTCTTAGAAGGGATCGAAGATGAGTACAACAGAGAACCCGCCTCGTAGCT
>JAODMX010000019.1 GCA_025464735.1 Frondihabitans sp.
GCGTCTGTGTCGACTGCAGCGATTCGAGGAGGAGAGGCGGCTTGCCGCCCCGACGGGGTCCCCTTAGCTCCACTCAAATGGCTCACCCGAGGGGTGAGCCATTTTCGTTCTGTGCTTGTCAGAACAGCTGAAGGGTCGCTTCGCTCCCGGTCGGTTGCTTCGCTCCCGCCGGTGGATTCGCGGATGCTGGGGTTGCTTCGCGGAAATGCGCGAAGCGACGGCGACAACGGCGAGGCCGAACCACCTCCGCCGAGTCGGCGGCCAGGGGCTGACCGAATCGGAGGATCGACCGATCGACACCCCACCGCTAGGGTTGCGAAGCGTGAGCAGGCGGCGCGGATTCGCACCGAAGGGCCGAACCCGATGAGAAGACTTCTCGGGTGGGTCGTGCAGCGCGCGCCGGCGGCGGCCGTCCGTAGGGCAGGGCGAATCGCCATTGTGGGGCCGCTGTCGTTCGGCCTCGCATTTCTCCTGACCGGCGACGCGGTGGCCGGGCTGTTCGGCGCCTTCGGATCCATCGTCATGCTGGTCTACTCCGAGTTCACCGGGCCGTGGACGATCCGCCTGCAGTCGCAAGCGGCCCTCTTCGGCACCACAGTGATCCTCGTCACCATCGGGACGGCCGCGTCGCAGACGCCCTGGCTCGCGGTGACAACCACTGTCGTCTTCGGGTTCGCGATTCTCTTTTCTGGAGTGCTCAGCTCGATCCTGGCCACCGCGTCCACGTCGATGATCGTCACTATCACCCTCTCCGTCGCATTTCCCGGCCCGGTCGACTCGATCCCCTTTCGGCTCGTCGGCTGGGGCATCGCCGGTGCCCTGTCCTTCGCGGCTGTTCGGCTGCTGTGGCCCGCGCCGCCGACCGATCCGCTGCGAACAGCGGTCATCGGATCGCTGCGAGCATCAGCCGCGTACCTGTCGGCGCGAGGTGCCGCCGACGGCTCTCCCGAGGCGATCGTGGCGGCCGCGTCTCGCGCAAGAGACTCCCTCGACGAAGTTCAGCGGCTCTTCTTCTCCGCCCCGTATCAGCCCGGCGGCCTCAGCTCGAGCAGTCGCAGCCTCCTGCAGGTCGTCGAGCAACTCATCGTGCTCGATGCCGTCTTCGCGCGGACATCTCAAGGAGAGAGCACCCGCTCCGCGAACTCGGATCTGGACCAGACCTGCTCCGTCGCACTCGCCCATTCCGCTGACCAACTCGCGTCCACGAGCGGGGAACCCCCGATCGGGCAGGACGATATCTCCCAGCTGAATAGGATCCGCGAATCCCTGGAGCGGGCAGCACCGAACACGCTCCCGACGGATCCGCGCGCGTATGGACCCGATCACGCCGGCGAGTTGGTCGACACCCTGGAACCCACGTTTCTCGGGCAGGAGTTGGCGTTCATCGTCAGTGACGTCGTGGCCTCCGTCGACCGAGTCGATGCGTTTGCGCGACGTTCATGGTTTCACCACGTCGCCGGGATCCAGATCGACGATCTCCTCCGATCGGCATCCGCACTCTCTCGACGATCCGTGGCTCACCTGCAGCCACGCTCGGTCTGGTTCCGTAACAGTCTGCGAGGGGCGCTCGGCTTCGGTCTCGCGGTGCTCCTGGCCAGTGTCTTCGGCCTGGAACACGGCTTCTGGATCGTCTTCGGCACCTTGTCGGTCTTGCGTTCGAATGCCTTGTCGACCGGCCAGAATGCGGTGCGGGCGATCCTCGGCACCGTCATCGGTCTGATCATCGGAGCCGTCATCCTGTTGGCGGTCGGCACGAATCCGGTGGCCAACTGGATCGTCCTGCCGTTCGCGATCGGCATGGCCGCCCTGGCGCCCGCGGCGATCGGATTCGCCGCCGGACAGGCGGCCTTCACAGTCACGCTCCTGCTGATGTTCAACGTCGTCTCCCCGGTCGGCTGGCAGTTCGGGTTGGTCCGCATCGAAGACATCTCGCTCGGGTGCGCCGTCAGCGTGGTCGTTGGGCTGCTCTTGTGGCCGCGCGGCGCCGGGCGGCAGTTCCGCTCGTCGCTCTCGGCCGCCTTTCGCGCGAGTAGCGACTACCTCACGGCGACCCTGGATTACGCGGTGGCGCGGTGCGATTCGTCGGCCCCTTCAGCCCCGGATCCTGCGCCCCAGGCGGGTGTCGCGCGGGATGCAGCGCGGCGACTCGACGACGCGTTCCGCCAGTTCATTGCGGAGCGAGGGACGAAACCCGTCGCGCTCTCGGAGATCTCGGGTCTCGTGCTGACAGCTGCGTCGATTCGTCGAACGGCCGACGCGATCTGCGACCTGTGGCAGGGCCACCACGACGTCGGGCGGAACCGACGGCAGGGGCGGCAGGACATCCTCGCGCTGGGGAGCGGGATCACCGACTGGTATGACGATGCCGCCGAGGCCCTTGACGCGGGAGAGCCGGTGTCTGCCCCTGCCCCGAATGACGAACGTCTGGTCGCCCAGCTCGCGCAGACGCTCCGCCGAGATCTCACCGATCCCGACGGGCTGGCGTCGCTGACCGCTGTTCAGATGATCTGGACGGCCAACTACCTCGAGACCCTGCGTCGCCTGCAGACCACCCTGCGCGCCTCCCTCTGACCGAGGCCGCGAGTGTCCACGTCCGGCTGCTTCCGCTCGCCCGAGGCCGCACGTAGTGGACACTCGCCGACCTCGCCCGCAGCGGGACTACGAGCGCTTCTTGTCGATCGCATCTCGCCAGGGGCGCGTCGATCCCTCCCGGCGAGCCGTATGCGCCATGAGCAGCGTTCCGATCGCGAACCAGAGGGCGACGGCCGCTATCGCGTAGAGCCCGATCGGGCCGGACGACCCCGTGAGGATGTAGGTGATGACTCCGGCGGCCAGCACCACCCCGATGAGCACCGTAAACCCGAGATGAAATGTGCGCCTTGCCTGTGAAAACGTCATGCGGGACTCCTTCCTGAGCATCGACTAGCGGCAGTGTGCTTTGTTGTGTATGAATGCGTTCCAGGTGACGATGGGTGGGACGCCGTAGACGACCAGGCCCACGCATTTCTTCGAGCCGGCGGCCGACGAGGCTCGGTCTGCAATGTGTCCGAGGGCGATCCCGCAGACGAAAGCGACTGGGCCGGGTGCCTTGGTGCACGCAGCTGTAATGAGTGCGGCCCCGGCCCCGGAGTTCCCGGCGATCTTCTTCGTATCGGACTTGTTGAAATACATGGAGCACCACCCGACTCCGCAACCGAAGGAGGGGTCCGCCGTCACCGGGTAGGTTGCACCGCGGTGAGCCACTGTCTGGACCACCATGTCGCCGTCGACCTCGTACGACGTCTCGACGTCTCTTCCTGCGGCGTCGGTCGCCCAGGCAGGCGTGAGGTAGTTGACCACGACTCCTGCTCGATCGAGAAGCGACACCGAACCGTCGTCGTTCGCTCGAAGTGTCTGGCCGTTCTCGGCGACCCGGAAGCGGTATTCGTCAGGAGCGCTCGAGCTATTGATGACCACATAGCTGGCCACCGTTTCAGAGGAACTCAGGCCTGTCACGTAGCCGTATTCGGATCCCACGGCGTGAGTCGAGACTCCGTCCGATGCGCTGACGGGCACGGCTCGGGAATCGACCGGTGTGATCGTTGCGGTGGCACCAGTTGGGCTGACCGCAAGGAGCGTCGTGGCAACCCTAGATTTCGTCAGTTTCATTGGTTCCTCCCATTCTCAGCCTCTTCGCCGAGAGTGTTTCGATACTGTACTTAATATTCTGAAGTGACAAGTGTTAATGCAAGTAGGGCGTGTCGTGGTGATCGGGCAAGCTCGTGCTTGCGGAGTGAGTGCTCACTCAGTTAGAGTCGGGCGTCATGACGACGACAGGGCGAGCGGCTCCTCTCAGTC
>JAODMX010000023.1 GCA_025464735.1 Frondihabitans sp.
GGGGCGAGTGTTCGCCGCTGTGCCTCCCCTCAACCGGGTCGTCGTCGTCAACGCCGGGTCGAAGCCAAACGAGACGATCTACACGTACTCCGAGCAAGAGCTTCAGGGGGTCCTCGCCGGCCTCCGCAAGTCGAACAAGCGCTACCAGGATCCGATCCAGCGCTACAAGGGTCTCGGCGAGATGGACGCGGAGCAGCTGGCCACGACGACCATGGACCGCTCGAATCGCATGCTCCGTCGGGTCAAGGTCGAGGACGCCGAGAACGCCGGCCGCGTGTTCGAACTCCTGATGGGTAACGACGTGGCCCCACGCAAGGAATTCATCATCGACGGCGCGGGCCTGAACCGCGACCGCATCGACACCTAGCCGCTACCCCGCCGCTACCCCTGCGACTCGACGGCGGTTTCCGGCAGCGGCGGTAGTCCGCGGACTACCGCCCGCGCCGGAAACCGCCGTCAACGCGAGCCAACCCCACCGCCAACAGGCGGCGAGCCAGCTCGTCGGGCCGTCGTGCGACGGGATAGTCCCAGCGAACGACGCGTTTCACCCGCGTGTGGGCGTCGAGCCGTGCGTGGCGACGCTTCTCATCACGGATCACTTCGACGGCCGATCGAGAATCCATCACCTCCGGATCGCGATACTTCTGAAGGCCGTCGAACTCGCCGACGATGCCTGACTCCTCCCAGTAGAAATCGACGCGGCCGATCCTTCCGTCGCGGTCGGAAAAGGGTTCTTGGAGCGTTGGCAGGGGGAACCCCCGGCTGGCGATCGCCATTCGGCTGAACGATTCTCCCGGCGACTCGGCCGCAGGATGTGCGAAATCGAGAGCGGTGAGCGTCGACGTGAACCGTCGCGCACCGCGCCGGCCTTCGAGCTGCCGCAACAAGTCGGCTTTCTCGAAAAGACCCGTGTGGAGACCAAAATCCATGACGAGCACACCCGCCTCGAATCCATCGGCAAGACCGATATCCACGGCCGTCCGAGCGGGACGCGTCACGCTGCAGCCGTCCCAGTCGCACACATCGTGACTGTCGATCGGACCGGCGCGGCGAAGGATCGTGGCGGTCGTGCTGGTCTTCGAGCAGTTGGGGTCGATGATCTGCAGCTTTCGCGGCCAGTCATCCGGTACCGGAAACCCCCAAGCGGCGGCCGCCGACCAGTGCGAGGCGACGACTCGTCTCGGCAGACGAAGCAGTCGCGCGTGCACCGAGGTCAGATATCGCTCGCGCTCCTTCAGTTGTCTCCAGACGTCGCCGTCGACGTAGGCACCGGGGGCGACTCGTGCCCAGATGCCCCGCTCGGCAAGACGGCGGAGCTGTCGGTCGTCGCCCGAGACGCGCAGGAGGTCGCTGGATCGGATCGGCACGGGAAGTGGTTTCGGCATGCCAAAAGCCTCCGCGACCGGTCCCAGGAGGCGGCCGCTCGCCGGCATCGCCTGTGGAGAGGTGCCGGGGGAGTGCTCCTGGGGAGGAGTAGTGGGCCGGTAATCGTTCGCGGCGCATTCCGGCCTGCGCGGTAGTCCGCGGACTACCGCCGGCGCCGGAAACACCCGCCACAGGCCCCGAGCGGACAGCGCGCCGCTTAGGCTACGGCGCCACCGATCGAGCCGACGACGGTATCGAGCGGCGTACCGGAGGCATCCCGACGTGACAGCGTCTCAGGCAGCTTCCGTACACCGCCGTCGGCGGCCACGGCCAGCGCCGGTGCAACGCCCACCCAGGCCACCGAGAGGCCGTCCTCGCCCTTCAGCAGGGCGTGCGCGCGCACACCGCCGGTCGCGCGGCCCTTCACCGGGTAGTCGTCGAACGCGCTCAGCTTCGCGCGCCCGGGGTCGACGCCGGCGATGGTCGCCGACGACGTCGAGATCGTGGCGACGACGGCGCTGGATCCGGCAGCCACCGACCCGAAGAAGAGAACCGTGGCACCCGCCGCCACGGAGATGCCCGCCACGCCACCGCCCGCGGGACCCTGCGGTCGCACGAGTGAAGCCGAGTACCGCAGAAGCTGCGTGTTGGACGTCACGAACACGAGTTCGTCGTCGTCAGGGCCCTGGACGACTCCGACGACGGTGTCGCCGGGCTTCAGCGTGATCACAGGGAAGTCGGGTTTCGACGGCCAGGCTCCGGGTGTGACGCGCTTGACGATGCCCTGGGCGGTACCGAGAGCGATCGGCGAATCGGAGGTGAGAGACACCAGCGACAGCACTCGTTCGGCCTTGTCGGTCAGGCCGAGGTAATCGCGCACGGGCACGCCGGCGCCGAGCTGCACGGAGGTGGGGGGAGCGGCCGGCACGTCGACGGGGCTGAACCGGATGAGGCGGCCCGTGGTTGTGACCGCGCCGATCTCTGATCGCGACGTCGTCGTCAGGCTCGACAGGATGGCGTCGTGCTTCGTGCGGCGCGCGGGAGCCACGGGCGCACCATCGAGAGTGTCGGCAAGGTCGACCCGAAGGAGCCGACCCGTCGTCGAGAGATACACCCGCGTCGGCACGTCGGCCACCTCGAGCACGGGCGCCGTTTTGCTCCGGCCCGACGTGGCGACAGAAGGGGCAGCCTCCGTGAGCAGGGTGCGTCGAGGCGTGCCGTAGGTGTCGGCGATCTCACCGAGTTCGGTGGAGACGAGAGCACGCAATTTTGCGGGATCGGAGAGGAGCTCACGCAGTTCGGCGATGGCCGCGTTCAACTCGTCACGCTCGGTCTCGAGCTCGATGCGGGAGAACCGGGTGAGGCGACGCAGGCGCAGCTCGAGGATGTACTCGGCCTGCAGGTCGGAGAGGTCGAAGACCTCGCGGAGCCGGGTCTTCGCGGCATCGCTGTCGTCGGACGTGCGGATGACCTGGATGACCTCGTCGATGTCG
>JAODMX010000031.1 GCA_025464735.1 Frondihabitans sp.
CCGACGCCAGTGTTTGTCCAGAAAGCCTTGAGAGGCGCGCCTGTGACCAACATGTCGGGCATGATCAGAACTCAAGCGGAGCCGAAAATGGATCGCATCGCCGCGCGAGGTGTGATCCCGGTCGCCATGACTCGGTGCGCCGTCCAGGAATAAAGGGCATAGGTGAGTCCCGCCAGGAAGCCGAGTACGACACCGAGCAGGGTGTTCCGGATGCCGCCGTACGTGGAGCCTTGGGACTCGGCGAGGCAGAGCAGGGTGGCGCCGCCGATACCGAGACCGGCACCCACCAGCCAACGCCGAGTGAGGCGGTGATGGTCGGCGACGCGCTCGACGATGGATGCGAACACGGGCGCGGATCCGATCGAGACGACCGTTCCTGCAGCAACACCGGCAAGGTGCATCGATGTGTAGAAAGCGAGCGGATAGACGGCGACTGCGACCACGCCGAGAGCGACGATGCGTCCTTGTCGATAGAGCCCGGGGAGGTTGCGTCGGATCGCCGGCCAGGCGATGAGTGCTTGCAGGAGCCCACCCACTCCCATGGCTGTCGCACCGATCGCGACGGGGCTGACCCCGGGAGCGAAGGTTGCCGCTGTCCCCGTCGTGCCCCAAAGGACGGAGGCGACCAAGACCGACACAACACCGACGCGGTATCGAGGGGACGCGGTCACAGCGCGTCGATCAGACCGAGAGCGAGTCGCTTCGCCTCTTCGAGCTTGCGGCCGTCGCCGGCGAGCCCCGCCAGGGCCATCGACCCTTCCAGAAGGAACGAGAAGTGGCGCGCCAACGAGTCGACACGGTCCGCGTCTACGAGTCCACTGAGGTGAGCCCGGAGAATCTCCTCGACGTCGTCCTTGTGGCGCCGAACAAGCGCGCGGGCGGGGTGGCCAGCAGGAAGCTCGGCGGCAGCGTTGAGCAGGCCGCAACCGCGAAACCCGCTCTCGTAGGCGAGTTCAGCATGGTCGAGGTACGCGTCGAACACCGCCCCGATCAGGGCTCTGCTGCCCGATGCCGCCCGCGCGCGATCGGCGTAGAGCCCTAACCACTCTTCGTGTCGTGCTTCGAGGTAAGCCTCCACGAGGTCGGCCTTGGAATCGAAGTTGTTGTAGAGGCTCATCTTGGCCACACCGGCGTCAGCGGTGATCGTATCGATCCCGGTCGCTGCGATCCCATCCGCGTAAAAACGTCGAGCGGCTGCATCAAGGAGACGGCCGCGAGCTGCGCCACGTCGTCGAGGAGCGTTGTCCGCCTTCGCCATCATTCTCCTAATTAGGTAGATCTACCTATTATAGGGGTATGGCGGGCCGAAGAGCTCGGCGTGTTCGTCTCGAGAAATACCTCCGAGAGGCCCCGTGTGATGACCGTCGTGCCCTAGTGGAGAAAACCCCTGTGGGTGTGCCCGTCAGTTACCGCCGGAATTGGCACGGCCGACGCGAGTCGTGCGGTGGGGATGGGGGCGACGATTGGACCCGTGAGGAGTACGAGATGCGACAGGCGAAAAACGCCCGGCCACGCGCCAGCGTCGCTGTGGACGGGGTGGCATCGCTCACGTTGGGGTGGCGTCGCGGAAATGCGCGACGCGAACCGCACATGGGTGCTGTCGCGTGGGGCGCGGTGCGCAGCCCCGAGTGGTTGGCTGGGCACATGAACGCACGTGCCGAAGTCGCGGTCACCGGAGCCACCGGGCACGTCGGCGGCGCCGTCGCGACCCTGCTCAGCGAGGCGGGCATCGAGCAGCGGCTGATCGTGCGGAATGCGCTGCGGGCACCTCGTCTTACGGGCGCCGAGGTGGCGGTGGCGAGTTACGGGGATCGGGAGGCGTCCTTGGCGGCTCTCGACGGGATCCGGACCCTCTTGATGGTCTCGGCGGCCGAGGCCCCGAACCGCCTCGAGCAACACGAGGCCTTCGTCGACGCGGCAGCGGAGGCCGGCGTCGAGCACATCGTCTACACGTCGTTCGTCGGCGCACGGGCCGACGCCATCTTCACGCTCGCCCGTGACCACTTCAGAACCGAGGAGCGAATCAAGGGCACAGGATCCCGATTCACGATTCTGCGCGACAACTTCTATCTCGATTTCGTACCCGAGCTGGTGGGCGACGACGGCGTCATTCGGGGCCCGGCCGGCACGGGCCGCATGGCGGCGGTCGCTCGCGCAGACGTGGCGTCCGTTGCCGCGGCCGTGCTGACGTCGCCGAGCGCTCACATCGGCAAGATCTACGAGCTCACCGGCCCGGAGGCATTCAGCCTCGACGAGGCGGCCAGGATCCTGTCCAAGATGACCGCACGCCGGGTCACCTTCCACAACGAGACCGTCGACGAGGCCTACGAGTCCCGGCAGAAGTGGAACCCCGAGCCCTGGCAGGCCGACGCCTGGGTGTCGACCTACACGTCGATCGCGTCCGGCGAGTTGGCCGAGGTCAGCGGTGACGTGCAGGCGCTGACGGGGCGGCGGCCGTTGTCGCTGGCTGATTTGTTGGCGTAGGACGGGCGGCGGGGACAGTCGGCGGCGCAGGGGTCATCGACAGGGTCACGATGATCGGGCTGACGCGCGCACCCGCACTGAGGATCCACAAGAATCGGGCGAGCCCCGTACCCACCTTCGCGCTAGGAGGACGAGCGTCGTTTTCTCTTCTGAACATCGGGGACGGTTAGGTCCGGGACGGCGCGGAGGAGGAACTTGTCGAACTCTGGCACAGTGAACGCCGCGTAGCCGTGATCGGGTGTGTAGAGGAGGCCCATGTCGATGAGTTCCGCGCGCGTGGGACCCAACTGCGAAGATTCGCGACTCATGACTCGCGCTACGTCGGCAGCCTTCTGGGCGTCAGGCCCGAGCTCGGCCATTGCCCTCATGTACGCCGTCTGTAGCGGGGTTGCCCGGTCAAGTCGTACCCGGAAGAAGGAACCGTCCAGTTTCGCCTCGTAAGCCTCGCGGGCGATGCCGACATCGTCCCTGGTGATCTCGGGCTCGTTGGCCACGCTCCACACTTGATAGCCAAGTTCCTGGATGAAGTAGGGGTAGCCGTGAGTGATTTCGAGGGCAAGGTCGAGAGCGTCCTTCGTGAAAGTGGCACCCTCGACAGCGGCTGGCTCGATGAATGCCTTGCGAGCATCCTCGTCGTCCAGGGATCCAATTCGCGGGAATCGGAACAGGCGTTCAGCATAGGATTTCGCGTCTCCGGCGAGCTCTGCGATCTGCGGTAGACCGGCGCCGACGAAGGTCAGAGGTAGCTTCCTCTGGACGGTCTTGTGAACGGCTTGAATGAGGGCCTCGAGCTGACTTGAGCGCAGAAACTGGATCTCGTCGATCAGAATCGCCACTCCGCTGTTCTGCTCTTGGGCGGCCTCGCCAATTGCGACGAACACATCGGTGAGATCCATCCCGAGGTCTCCATGATCGGCGAGACCCTCAGCCGGATCGACGTCCCACGTGAGGGTGAAAGGCCCCTCGACGGAGACCGACAGGGCGAAGGAGCTGAGAACTTCGGCGGCGCGGCGACCTCGTGCTGTCCACCTCACCCGGGGCGAGAGGCGGAGGAGTGCCGAACGCAACTGAGAGAACATCGTTTGTCGAAAATGGGCGTCGTCGTGCTTGCTGGCCTCTATCTCGATGACCTCCCATTTGGAAGCCCGGGCGATATCGCCGAACTCGCCGAGAAGGACGGTTTTGCCAACACCTCGAAGACCCGTCACGATCACTGATTGGTCGGTTCGCCCCCGCGCGAGTCGCTCGAGAAGGACGCGGAA
This sequence comes from Frondihabitans sp., assembly GCA_025464735.1. Next base: position 3,747 of record JAODMX010000031.1, read on the forward strand.
GTTCGCGGTCTCGTCGTCGCGGCCCACAATTATCTCGGGAGACGCGCCGGCGTTGGGCGTGTAGGGGTTGCTGACGCTGTCCATGTGTCGACTTTACTTCGTTTATAAGGCTTTATTGCATTCCAATAAAACCGACTAAAGCTCCAAAAGCTCCGCTCTCGGGCACCGCCGTTTCTCCGCGGACTCGCGCTAGCGCCGCGCAGAGCGTGGACTGCGTTTCCGCTGCCGGTCGAAGATCTGGCCCATGGATACGCCGATGACTATCCCGAAAAGCGCGTAGCAGAGGTTCTCCGTTTCTCGGCTTGTGAGCCCCTCGCGGAGTGCAATCGCGTAGAAGACGAACCACACCGCCACAGGGATGCAGGCCAAGACTGTGCCCCACAGCCGGTTTGCGAACGCGGAGGCGAGCCCGAAGACGAGGCCCGCGCCGAGACCAATCACGACGAACATCGGAGCCTTTCTAGCAATTCGGGAACGTCGGCCACCAGGCGCCTACCGCGGGTGGGAAGCCCGCGACGGGGACCCTGATTGAGCTTCCGAGCGAACCGAGCTTGACCCCCGACGTCGGGTCGGTTGGAACAGCGATGTTGGTGCCGTCGATGGTCGCGCGAATCGCATTCGCGCCGGACACGCTGGTGGCCACTTCGGCGGAATCGGCGAGGGCGCTGGGCGTCGCTCTGGTCACGGCCCTGAACGCGTCGACCGGAGGAGGCACGGGTGCAGCGGCCACCCCCGCCACAAGTGCAACGATCGCCCCACCGACGAGCAGCGGTGACAAGCTCAACTTCATTGTTTGACTCGATTCTGTGTAGCAGTTGGAATACCGCCGACCGAGCTCACTTCGCCCGAGTCGGCAACGCCCGGTCTCAGCGTCCGCCGAGAGTGATCAAGAGAATGGCATTAACATTCTGATATCTCAACATTTGAAATTCTCGGGCGTGTTGACTCCGTGTGTCGGCCGAGGGCGGCAACCCTCCAGCGGCAGCTAGACGGAGATCGCCAGCGGCAATGGTCGGTGCCGACGTCGAGCAAGCATGCGACGTGATGGCTCCAAAATGCCCTCTACGGGAGGAGGGCCCAACGTGGATTGCGTACCGAGTGTCTAAGAAGCGACACTCCTGTGCCGAGCATCGGCTACGTCGGCTGACTCCCGTTCGGTGCGGGCCGTTGCCCCTCGTCCGCTGCCCTCGCACAAACACTGACGCCGCGATGCGACCTCTTCCATGCTTACTTGCGGATCAGGCCCCTGGCGCTGACGCTCCATAAATGCCCTTGAGGCATCTGAATCCTTCGTTGTCCAGCTTGAAACCCTGTGCCACGGGACGTTGCCGCTCCGTATGCTCCATCCGGCCTGGTCGGGTACCGGGCGCACGTGGCCGCGCACAATCGAGTTCGAGATACTGAATACAGCGACCCCAGAAGCGGCCTCAGTGTGCAACACCCAACCGGAAACTAGATCCTCAGCAGCCCCAACGGGTCTGTCAGATTTCTTGTGTAACTGGCATCGGCTAGTTGATTCCTAGGCGGTCGCCGTAGGTCGTTGCGAGGGTGTTCAGGATAGCTTTCCACCCCGCGATCTCGCCCGTCGGATTGGCCCGGTTCGCGCGGCGTTCGAGGATCGCCAGATACATCACCTTCAGCGCGGACTGCTCGTTCGGGAAATGACCCCTGCGCCTGGTCGCTTGTCGGAAGCGAGCGTTGAGGGACTCGATCCCGTTGGTCGTGTAAATCAGTTTCCGGATCTCGAGCGGGTAGCCAAGGAACGGCGTGAACTCGCCCCATGAGCGTCTCCACATGGCGATCATCGCCGGGTAGATCGGTTCCCATTCCTTCGCGAACTCGTCGAACCGCTGCTCGGCGGCCTTCACGGTCGGCGCCTGATAGACCTGCTTCAGGTGGTCCGCGATCGGTTTCCAGTACTTCCTCGACGCGAACCGGAGGCTGTTGCGGACCAGGTGCACGACGCAGGTCTGCACGGTCGCCATCGGCCACGTCGCCTGGATCGAATCCGGCAAGCCTTTCAGACCATCGCAGCAGACGAAGAGGACGTCGTGGACGCCGCGGTTCTTCAGCTCGGTCAGCATGTTCATCCACTGCTTCGAGCCTTCCCCGCCGGTCGGTCCGACCCACATTCCCAACACGTCTCGGTGACCGTCGAGGTCGATCCCCAATGCCACATAGACGGGGCGGTTTCCGACCTGCCCGTCTCGGACCTTCATGACGATCGCGTCGATGAGGATTACCGGGTAGATCGAGTCGAGGGGGCGGGCCTGCCATGCCTGCATGTCGTCGAGGACCCGGTCGGTGACCTTCGACACCAACTCGCGGGAGATGTCTTGGCCATAGACATCGGCCAGGTGCGCTTGGATGTCGCCGGTCGTCATGCCCTTGGCATAGAGCGAGACGACGGCCTCGTCGAAGCCAGCGATCCGGCGTTGGTATTTCGGCACGATCGCCGGCTCGAAGGTTCCCTGCCGGTCCCTCGGGACATGGACGGTGACTTCACCGATCTCGGTCCGGACCGTTTTCGGCGTCGACCCGTTTCTCGAGTTCTGCCCGTTCCGCCCATCGAACTCATGCTTGTCATAGCCGAGATGGTCCGACATCTCGACTTCCAATGCCGTCTGCAGCACCTGCCTGGTCAGCCCCGTCAGGAGTCCGTTCGGGCCCGTTAGCTCGATGCCTTGCCCTTTCGCGGACTCGACCAGCTCCGCCGCTAACGCGGCGAAGTCCGTCTCCGCAGGCAGCGGCCATCCGGTCTCGGGATCAAAGCGGACATGTTTTTGGATGTCTCTGCTCATGCGTGATTCTTCCCATCCCACGACCCAAGGCCGTGGATGTCACGCCGATGCAGTTACACAAGATCTCTGACAGACCCGGGCCTGGAAAACCTTGGGACGTCGCTGGGCCTGTCGCCGGCGCCTTGGACCCCAGCCGCCCCCGGGAACACCGGTTCCTCCGGAGGTTCGTCGGGTGGTTCCTCTTCCGGCGGGTGGGCTTCCTATTCCGGTGTGATCAGTGGTCAGCACAGCAAGTTCGGTTACGGCGGATTCGATGGCACCGACCCCTACAGCTCCAAGAAGGCCTACGCGCTCGGCGTCGCCGAGAAGAAAGCCGTGCCACAAACGGACGGGGACTTCTTCATAGCAGGCGGAGTCTCAATAGCAGTTCTCGGAGGCGCACTGGTTTGTGCTCTCGCCGTTGAAGCGTGTGCACAGCTTCTTGAAGGAGGCGATAACGAGGACGAGGCTGCGTCATCTTCGGGCGGTGCAGCCGCAGTGCGTGCCGGGCAGGCTGGCGAGGCTGCGGTGAAGGACGCTTACAAAATCGGAGATAAAGCCACCCGGGTAATCGATGGACGCACCCGCATCTTCGATGGACTCAACGACGATGCAGTCTCTGAGGTTAAAAATGTCAAGTATCAAGCTTTTACTCAACAACTCAAGGACAGTCTCGCCTATGCACAGGAGCACAACGTCAACTTTGATCTCTACGTCCGGGGGGATCAAATCCAACTACGCTTTCTCGACCGTTGTTCGACGCCATTCACGACACTCCGAACTTCAATCTAAAGTTCATACCATGACGACAGGAAAGAAACGTCGGGGTCCTATCAGTGCCACGGATGCCTTGGCGGAACTGGCGCAGGATGAGGACTATCAGGTGAGAAGAGCGGTATTCCAACGCGGCCTTGACGATCGAACACGCAAACTCCGTGACGCCGAGAAGCCCATCGTGGTTGATCTTTCTGCAGCTGGAGTGAACGTGAATTCCGTGTGGGATCTGGTCAACTCATCCCGACCGTATCCGGCTGCGTTGCCTGTCCTTTTGTGTCATCTCGAGAAAGGCGGCTACCCGGATCGGGTAATGGAGAGTCTTGGTAGGGCGTTGGCTGTTCGACCCTCTGTCGTGTATTGGGATCAGCTTGCTTCCCTTTATCGTGCTTCGCGGAATGCGGGTGAGGAGGAAGGGACGGCCGTCGCACTTGCGGCCTCCGCGACAGAAGCTCACCTTGATGAGTTGGTCGACTTCTTGTCCCAGTCAGATCGAGGTGAGTCCAGGATCTACTTCCTCCGGGCAATCCTCCGTGTTGGTGGGGATCGCGGGCGCTACATAGTTGAGTCCTTGAAGTCCGATCCAGTTTTCGGCAAAGAAGCTCGTACTTTGCTAGCCATATAAAGCAGGGTCGGATGCGCTGAATATGGGGTCTTGTCGGGGCTCTGACAGCGGCCCGAGATGCAGTCGTCGGCACGAGTGGAGAAACGTTCCGCAGCGCCTCCTCTGGCCGAAGGACGCGCGCCTGTGCGATGTCCGCCTCTTCCCCACTGTTTGCGCCTACAGCCGCTTCATCTTTTTCAGGTAGCTGCGCAACTCCGCGTACGTGCCGTCGTCTTCGCCGAACATGACGACGTTCCGCGCACTGTCGAGCCAGGATCCCGTCGAGGGGCGCACCTCAGCGAGAGCGTTTTCGAGATCGCCCATTCTGATCATCCGGACGACGCCGGTCTTGACGCTGTCGCTCATCGCGCTCTCTGCGGACAATTCGCATACGTAGGCGATATCGGCGCCTGAAAGCCCCTCAGACGCCTTCGCGAGCTTCTTCGCCTCGATGCCTTCGACGGGCCGGCCTTGGAGGTGGGAGTGGAAGATCGACTCGCGGGCCTCGAGGTCCGGCGGCAGCACCAGCACCGTGCGATCGAAGCGGCCCGGGCGGCGGAGCGCCGGGTCGACATCCCACGGCTGGTTCGTCGCTGCGAGAACGAAGACGTCGTCGTTCACTCCGGTCACGCCGTCCAGCTCGGTCAGCATCTGGTTGACGGTGCCCCGGATCGCGGAGTTGCGTGTCTGGCTTCGGCGCTGGCCGAGCGCGTCGATCTCGTCGATGAACAACACGCAGGGAGCCTGGCGTCGAGCTAGCTGGAACGTCTCGTGCACGTTTCTCTCGCTGTTGCCGAGGAAAGGGTCGAGGATGTCGGACAGCCCGATCGAGAGGAACGCGGCACCAAGTTCGCCAGCCAGCGCTTTGGCGATGTAGGTCTTGCCGCAGCCGGGAGGGCCGTAGAGCAAGAGACCCCCGCGGAGGCTCTTGCCGTAGAGCCGGCGCAACTCAGGGTTCTTTAGGGGCTCGAGGAACGACGACCGGAGGCGCTCTTTCACGGCCGTCATTCCGCCGACGTCTGCGAGCGTGACGCAGGGTCGCTCGGCCAGCACGAGGGGCGATTCAGGATCGGGGGCCGCCGCTTCGTCCACGAACGCGGGTGCCACGAGATCCTCGACCTGTTCTTCAGCACGGTGCCAGTCAAAGCCGGTGTTGGTCGCGCCGGGCGTGACTGCGATCCCCGATGCAGAGTCGGCTTCCGTTTCCGTTGTTGCTGCCGGAGCCTTCGGGCTTAGGGCTCGCCTGAGGAGCTCCCGCGCCTCCGCATCGTCCGGTGCGCTCGCAACGATCGGCGCAACGATGGCGACGGCTTCGTCTCGCTCACCGGCCGTGAGGAGCATTTCGCCGAGGTGCTTGCGGAGTGCCGCATCGGTCGGGTCGGCGAGAACCGCTCGGCGGAGAGCGTCGAGCAGAGGATCCGTCATGACGGGATCCTAGGCGCTCGGCCGTTCCGCGAAGACATCTTGACGCCGGTCGTGCTCGCAGAGAGGGACAGGCCGGTCTTCACCGCCCAGCGTTTTTCGGCGCGGAACTGAAAACGAATCAGCACGTAGATCGCGACGAAGAACACGACATCGAGAAAAATCCACGAACCGATGAACGCCGATGCGACGACGGCGAGTACTTCGAGGCCCATCGCGCGCGAAACAGGTCGCAATCCAGAGTTGTCATGGAGTGCCGTCTTCAAGAATGTTCGTGTTGCCGGGCCACCCGCGACGAGGAAGGCGCCCCCGTAGCTGCCCACGGCGACCAGAGTCACGAGGGAACCGATGATAGAGACGGGGCCGAGCGCAGCCCGCGGGAGCTGCTCTCCTGTCCCGAAGCTGATGACGAGAACCACTGACACCACGAGCCGAGTCCACGACAAGAGAACGAAGAACAGGCGAACGTGTCTGCAGGCGGCCAGGATTGTGGCGATCAAGTTTCGACGGTACAGGGGGTTGTCCGGTGCTTGAGCGAGAAGCCGGACGAACGTGTTGACCGTTCGGACGGCGCGCATCTGGGTCTTGCTGATGTCCAGGATGCCGAGGTTATTGCGGGCCGTGACGGATTGCGGGTCGAGCCGAAGCGCTTCCAGGTAAGCCGCCCGTGACCGGCTGACGTCCTCGGCCTGCCTGAAGTAGTCGCCGAGAACGACGTAGGAATTCGATACTTGAGGAGCAAGAGCCACGGCCTGGTTCGCCGCCGATTTAACCTCGGGGCCGATGTCGCCCGTGGCTAGACCTATGACGACGCGCGTGATGTGCGAATTGGAGTTGTTCGGGTCGACGGCGATGGACTGGGTCGCTGCAGCCTGCGCTTGGTGGTGGTGCCCCATTTTGCTGTGCGCTCTCGCCAGCATCTGGAGGGCCCGGCCGGTACTCGAGCCGATAGACAGCGCCCGCTGCGCTGCGGTCAACGCCTCTCCCGGGTCGCCGTGGTCTAGGTGTGTGGAAGCGAAGAGAAGGAGCGCATCGGACCGATCCGGCTCGGACGCGAGGACACCACGCAGGATCCGCAGCCCTTCCTGCGGCCGACCCGCTTCGACGAACGCGCGTGCTCTGGCAACATCGATGTGCTCGGCCACTACTCCCACCTCCTGTCTGGCCGTCTTGCGAAATGCCCTTGGCCACTCGTGATCGTATTGCGCCCTTTCGGAACGGCAAAGATTTCCGCTGTGCAGTTTGTTTGTCACCATCCCCGCCGGGTGCGCACCTGAGAACCCGCGCCGGGGGTGCTCCCGCGTGCCCGAAAACCGCCGTCATCGTGACGACCGCGACAATCCGACCGTCACCACTGACGACCCCCACGTCACCGTGCCGGCCACACCCCCAAAACCCATCGTCAAATTGGCTGACGCCTCATCGTCATCTAACGTGACGGACAACAACAGGGGGCGAACGCGGCCGGGGCCGACGTCGTCAACAGTCAGAAAGATACCCCTGCTGCTCCAGGAAATAGTGGTCGTAGTTACTATTCCGGTTCGAGCAAGTTCGGCTCGGGGGGTTTCGACGGCTATTACAACCCTGCGTCGACGGGTTCGTTTGCCAACAGCCGGGCAGTACAGAAGGCAAAGGCTGACGCTGGTAAGACGCTGGAGGCGTTCGGACTGACCGCGGTGACTGCGGTGGCGACCGTGGGAAGCGTTTTGTGTGGTGTCGCCACCCTCGGGGTGTGTGATGCGGCCGGGGCGGGAGAGGTCGACGCAGGTTTGATTGCCTTCGATGCGGCGGAGATCGCGGACACTGTCGTCGAGGACTCCGCGGTCGCCGAGGACTCCGCTGCCGCGGACGAGGCTGCCTCTACCAAGGCTCAGTCGGCTGCTAATTGTAATTATTCCTTCACGGGCGCGACCCCGGTCGTTCTTGCGTCGGGTGCCGCGGTGCCGATCGACCAGATCGCCGTGGGGGATAAGGTTCTCGCGACGAATGTGATCACGGGCAAGTCGTCCGCGAAGACGGTGCAGAAACTTTGGGATAACCATGACACCGACCTGATGGATGTCACCGTGACCAGTGGCGGTGTGACCGCGACGATTCACGCGACCCAGCATCACCTGTTCTGGGACGCGACCAGCAACACGTGGGTTGAAGCCGACCAGCTCCACCCCGGCGACACCCTCCACTCCGACAACGGGGTGACCGTCACCGTTGCCAGCACGAAGGTGATCCCTGGCGCGCACGACATGTGG
>JAODMX010000046.1 GCA_025464735.1 Frondihabitans sp.
GGCTACCGCCCCAATGTCGCGGCGCGCAACCTGAAGAGCGGGCGTAGCGGGCTGTTCGCGCTCGTCGTGCCGGAACTCGACGTACCGTACTTCTCCGAACTCGCTCGCTCTGTAGTGACCCTGGGTCGCGACTTCGGCTTCACGGTCGTGGTCGATCAAACCGATGGCGAGCCGGACCGTGAACGGGAACTCATGGCGCGAGACGGCCGAGCCGCCATGTTTGACGGGGTCATCTTGAGCCCTCTCGCTCTTTCGCGACAGGACCTCGCCGAGCGCGGGTCGACGAGCCCGCTCGTGCTTCTAGGCGAGCGCATCGCCGGCGCCGACTATGACCATGTCACGATCGACAACGTCGCCGCAGCTCAGGCAGCCACGGAACATCTCATTGACATCGGCCGAAGCCGCATCGCCGCCATCGGCGATCAGCCGTACGAAACCGGCGAGACAGCCCAGCTGCGCACGCGAGGCTACGAGCTCGCCCATGAGGCGCGCGGGCTGGCCCTCGACCGGTCCTTGATCGTCCCGACGCGTCGCTTCCACTTCTCTGACGGCTCCGAGGCAATGGCAGCTCTTCTCAACCGTCGCGGTCCTCGCGTCGACGCCGTGTTCTGCTACAACGACCTGCTCGCCATCGGTGCGATCCGCACCCTTCTCGCCGCAGGGCTCAAAGTGCCCGAAGACGTCGCCGTGGTCGGTTTCGACGACATCGAAGCGGGCCGCTATCACACCCCATCGTTGACCACGGTGTCGCCGGACAAACCCGAGATCGCCAGGCTCGCCCTCGAACGATTGATCTTCCGCCTCGGCGATCAGGATGGCCCGCCAGCGGAAGAACTGCGCGCCCCGTATCGCTTGATCGTGCGCGAGAGCACAGCGTCCGGCCAGGAGTAACCTCGTCGCATGAAGCGGAGGGCGGGCTGATCGGCTCGTCAGTCCGCCCTCCCTGTTCTTCGGCGCTCAGCTTCGGCTGACGTCGACAGAACCGCGCCCCACGACATCGTTCCCGTCCGTCAGAACGACGTGCAAGCGCGCCGCCGTCTCGCCGGCGGGCAGCGGGATGCGGATGGGGAGCTGGTCGCTGAGGACGAACGGCTCCACGTGCAGGGAACCGAAGAATGCGAAGGATCCTGCGGAGTCCACCCCGAAGATTGGCCCCCACGCCGCCTGGACGGTCACCTCGAGCGGAGTCGCGCCGTGATGCGACACGGCGACGGCGAACTGAGCCACGCCGTCTGCGGCGACGAGGTCGCGCCCGGGTTCGAGAGGCGTGACGTCGAAAACCGTGACCGTCTCACCGTTTGCCTGAGCCGGGGAGCGGCCGCCATGGTCGCGGAGGTGCCGCTCGAAATCGACGATGCCGGCGGTTTCGTGTTCGATGTCGGTCAGCTCGGTCCAGACGTACCCGGCGATCGAATCGTGCCGACGAAGCTCCTGCGTCTGCCAATGCAGGTTCCAGCCCCGCTCGATCGACGTATACCCGCCACCGAATTCGCTATTCACATTGGGAACATCCAAAGGCACATCGCCGTCGACCATCAGCTTCTTGTCGACGATCTTGTCGACAGCGATCGCCACCGGAAAACTCGGCGACGGGTCGGTGGCAAGTTGCTGAAGCTTCGTCGCCCACCCAGCGGGCCTCTCGTCATACACATGCCAGTCGACCAGATCCGTCTCAAGGTGCGTCCAACCGGAGTTGTCGACGGCCGGACGGTGGGGATCCAGCTGTTTGATGAGCCGGAAAGCGTCACGCACCACCCGCTGCTTGGCGGGGTCCTCCGGCAGCGCCCAGTCGAGACCCCACTCCTCGTTGTAGAGACCCCAGATCACGACGCTCGGATGGTTGCCGTCGCGCCGGAACATGGGCTCGATCTGATCAGCAAAGGCATCCGCGGCCGCTGCGGAGAATCGTCCGGTCGACGCCGGCTCGGCCCACACCAGCATCCCGAGGCGATCGGCGTGGTGGTGAAAACGAGGATCTTCGAGCTTCAGATGCTTGCGCACCAGGTTAAACCCGGCCTCACGGGCGATCTCGAGGTCACGAACGAAAGCGGCGTCGTCCGGGGCCGTGAGTCCGGTGCGGGGCCAGTAGCCCTGATCGAGAACACCCCGCATCGAGATCCGGGTGCCGTTGAGATACAGCTCCCGTCCGCGGGTCTCGAAGCGGCGAAGACCGGTCGTTCCCGTCACGGTGTCGGTTCCCTCCGCACTCGTGAGAGTCACCGTCACGGAGTAAAGATGCGGATCCTGCGGCGACCACACCTGCGGTGCCGGAATGTCGATCGTGACCCCGGACTCCAGAGAAGCGGCGTCACACGACACCACTTCCTCTCCGTCCACGCTAATAACAGCTTCTGCGCTCACCGACGCCTGCCCCTCAACATGGGCCGTGAGAAGAATGCCATCCAGGCCGGGCGTCGGCGTCAGTTGTAACGCAGCGAGGTAGGTGGCCGGGCGCCATTCGAGCCACACCGACTGCCAAATGCCACTCGTCGGAGTGAAGGAGCAACCGTCGTAGTCGTCGCGGGGAACGCTGCGCTGCTTACCGTGGGCGATGCTCCGCTTGTCGATCGGCGCATCCACGCGCACCGTCACCTGGTGATCAGCTTCTCCGGTCAGTGCGTCGGTGACATCGAATTCGAACGGGACATAGCCGCCCTGGTGCGTCCCCACCTCGACGTCGTTCACCCAGATAACGCAGGCGTGATGCACAGCACCGAAGTGCAATACCACCCGGTTACCCACCGCCTCCGGCGGGACCCTGAAGTTCCTCCGGTACCAAGCACGGTCAAGCCAGTGCGCCTGGACACCTGAAGCCTCCGTTTCCCATGCGAAGGGCACCACGATGCTCTCGGTCCAGTCATCCGCCGTCGCCTCCTCGAGCCGGTGCGCGGCATCACGACTGAAGTCCCAGACGCCGTTGAGAGTCTGCCAGCTGTGGGACCGGTCAAAATGCGGTCGCGGATATTCCGGCCGCGGAGCTGCGTCGTGGAGACCGGTGGGGCGTCGCGCGATCAAAGAATCAGTCACAAATAGGTTCCTTCATAGGCAGCAGGCAGGCTCGCGGAAGGCCCGCGATCTCACGTGAGAATCGCTGCGTTGGACCGCGATCGGCCAAAACTAGCACCACATATTGCAGCGTTGCAATAGGCAGGGCTGCGGGCTAACCTGATTCCGAACCCGACTGTGCAACGATGCAAAGGAGATCCGTGTGATTCCATCAACTCCCCCAAGGACGCAACGAAGTGTCCCAATGCGGTTCAGCCGAAAAAGACGGTTCGCCACTTTGGTCGTCGCCGTCGCGTCCGCCGCCCTCGCCTTCGGCGGGATCGCCCATGCGCCGGCTCCGGCCGCTGCCGCGACAACCTCGAGTGGGGTCCTCTATGCGCCCAGTACCGCGTCAGGATCAACCGAAGATGCCAGCTACCCGCGCGTCATCCGGCTACAGCACTCCGGCTCGGCCAACGGAACCCTGCTGGCGACCTTCGCGCACTCCGGCGACGGCACCGCCAAAGCCAACTTCCCGATCTACCGGTCAACGGACAACGGCGTGACCTGGACCTCGTCCCCGATCAGCACGATCACGGACACGCAGCACGGCTGGGATCTCGACGGACCCACCCTTTACGAACTCCCCCAGGCCGAAGGGAACCTGCCCGCCGGCACGCTTCTGGCCTCCGGTACGGCATGGAACCACGGCGACTACACCCAGCAAGCCATCGAGGTCTTCGTCTCAACAGACCAGGGTGCGTCGTGGAGCTACCGCAGCTCCTGCGCATCCGAGTCCGGGACCGCAAACACAGAAGGCCACGGTATCTGGGAGCCGGAATTCGACGTCGCCGGCAACGGCGACCTCCTCTGCTTCTTCTCGGACGAACGGCCCTCCTCGAACAACTACAACCAGGTGATCGCCCACGTCTCCTCCACGGACGGCGGGCTGACCTGGGGAAGCGAGGTCTACGACGTCGCCGTGCAGAACGGAGTCGAACGTCCCGGTATGGCGACCATCGTCAACCTGCCCAACGGCACCTACGCGATGAGTTACGAAGACTGCAAGAACGGTTACGACCCTGACCAGGCCTGTGACGACTACATCAAAACGTCGTCCAACGCCGAATCCTGGAACCCGAGCAACCTCGGGACCCGCATGCAGACCAGTGACTCCCGGTTCCTGCTGCACACGCCATACCTGACCTGGTCACCAAGCGGCGGCACCAACGGAACCCTCATCGCCTCCGGGCAACGTATCGTCGCCGGAACGGACGGATCCCTGACTGTGGAAGCAGAATCGGGACACGCCCTCTTCACGAACACCAGTCTCGGCGTCGGAGCGTGGAAGGAAATCACCACCGCCGTGACTACCGACCCCACCGGCGGCTACGACACCGGTGAGACTTCCTGCGCCGGCTACAGCTCGCCCCTACTGGGTGCAACCTCCGGATCCAGCTACCTCATGCTCGCAGGCACCCACCTGTCGACGGGCAAATGCGAAACGCAGTTCGCGTCAGCCACCCTTCCGACGGCGAACGGGCCGATCACCGGCCCCGGAACCACAGGCAAGTGCGTCGATGTGAACACCAACACGTCAGTCGCCGGCAACGCGGTCCAGCTCTACACCTGCGGCATCGCAGAAGGACAGCAATGGGCACTCGAGTCAGACGGCACGATCCGCGCCTACGACAAGTGCCTCGACATCATCGGCAACGGCACCGCCAACCTCACCAAAGTCGAACTGTGGGGGTGCGACGGTGCCGGCGGACAGCAGTGGGTCGCCCGCTCCGACGGATCGCTCTACAACCCCCAGTCGGGACGCTGCCTGGACGACCCCCAGGCCGTCACCACGGATGGCACCCAGCTGCAGATCTACGACTGCAACGGTCTCTCGACCCAGGTCTGGCACATGCCCACAACGAGCTGATTCTGCTCACGTCAACGCCGGGCTCAGCCCGGGTGATGACCTGCCCGACAGCTCCCGACCAAAACTAACCTCAGCAGGTGAACAGCAAGAGGGGGCGAGACACCAGTTGGCGTTTCGCCCCCTTTCGCGGATCTCTAGGACTCTGACGACGCCCCGCCATACCTCGAAAATGAGGATTGACCGGTCGGTCAATCAAACCTAGAATTGCTGCCAGGACTCCCCCGGAGGGAGCCGTCGTAGCGAAGGAGGCTGGTTTCAATGCAGAAATGGGCTCGATGGGAAGACTGGGTAGCGGTCGTCGTCGGGGTGGTCGTGGCGCTCTCCGCGATCGTGATCCCGGCAACGGGCGCGTCCCTGGCGCTGATGCTGATTCTCGGTATTCTGCTAATCGTGGCGGGGGTGGCGCATCTTGTCCGCCCGCGCCTGACAGCGATGGAATGGTCGCAGGGTGCACTCGGCATTCTGCTGTTCATCGCGCCATGGTTGGGCGGGTACTCGTCCAGTGTCGGGGCCGCGTGGGTGTCGTGGGCGGGTGGTGTCGTGACCGTTGCCATCGCCGTGCTTGCTCTGCAGCCGGCGGCACGCGTGCACCACCACGGTCGGATCGCTCACTGAGCGGCACACCGACAACTGCTGTCAACGAGGCAGCAGCATGAAATGGGTTGCGGGTGCGGCGGTCGTCAGGACCGCTGCACCCGTCCGGCAGGAGAGCGCAATGGATGAAGCCCTGAACACGCGCGACAGGATTCTCGATGCGGCGGAGTCGCTCTTCGCGCGGAACGGGTACGACGCGACGGCAACATCCGCGGTCGCGACTCGCGCCGCCGTTCCGAAGGGACTGCTCTTTTATTACTTCCCGACGAAAATGGAATTGCTGCGGGCCCTCGTTGACGAACGAATGGGGCCCGCCCTTGTCGCGTTCGAATCCGTCGTTGAACAGGGCAACCCGGTTCGGTCGCTACTGAACGTCGCGGCCCGGCTCCGGGAAGCGCAAGAGGAGTCCGCTGTTCTCCGCGTCATCATCTGGCGGGAGGAACGCACCCATCCCGAAGTGCGAGCAAGCCTCCGCGACCACCGTCGCCACCTCCAAGAGGCCATCGAACATGTTCTCCGACAGAGCGTCGGCGCTGTGATTCCCGCGAAACGCATTGGTGCCGCGGCACGCGCGTGGGTTGCGATGCTCGGCGAGCCCAGTCTGGCGGACCTCGGTGCAACAAAGAACACCGATGCAGACAAACCCCACGCTCATCTGGTCGAGGTCGCCCAACTCATCTGCGACGGCCTCGTGCTCACCCCGCAGCGGTGATGCATCCCTCCGCGCGCACATACGCGAGCGGGTCCGGCCGGTCACCGGACCCAGGTCGTCTCCTGGGTGATTTGTTATGCCGTTGTGCTGGCACGGATGACCGAGTGCTCCGAACACGACCGGGGGCGAGGCGCCTTCTACGTTCGGCGCTACGCGAACCCGACCGAAGTTCGGGAAGGCTGCGCGAGATGTCGTAGCAAGATGCGTGGGTTGCAAGGGTTGCTATCGTTCCGCTGGCACGCCGGTCAGCGTCGGCGTTGTCTGCCTGTTACGCGAAGTAGTGGCGTTCGGTCGGGTCCCCGTCGCTGTGTGCCATGGCCGCCGCGTGGATCTCGCGGTCGCGGCCGGTGAGGCGCTGCGTCTGCTGCCGACGATATTCGCCCCAGGACGGCACTACGAAGGTTTCCAGGAACACGTTTGAGTCTTCGCCACTTCGATACAGACCCCACCGTGACCCGCCGGTGCGCCGTCGAGACCCTTCGACAAGCCGCATCGCGCTGCGAAACTCGTGGAGTGATTCTGACGGCACGGTGTAACTGATCTGAACAAGGACGGGCCCGTCGGATGGGTCCGGCTCGAAGATCAGCGTGGGGGTTGCCCAGGACGTGGAGATGGTGCGGTCGATGGTGCCCGTTCCATCCAGTAGCGGGAGGACGCGAACGCTTGAGCCCGTCAGGAGCAACAACACCGCGGCGGCGGCAAGCGCGACGGGTGTACCCAGCGCCTGCGCGGCGGCTCCCCAGGCGAACGAGCCGACCGCCATTGTGCCCATGAAGACGAGGATGTACACCGAAGCGCCGCGTGAACGAACCCATTGCGGGAGGGTGAGCTGCAGGGCAGCATTCAACACGGTCAAGGTCCCGATCCATGCGAGGCCCGCGAGCACGAGAAGCGCCACGGTCGGAACGAACGGGAGAAACGCTGCCGCTATTGTCCCGATGGCGAATAGCGCGGCGCTGCTCGCAATCACGACGTTGTCCGACACCCGTTTCCGCACGATTGGGAGGACGAAAATTCCCAGCACAGCCCCCACTCCCAGCGCGCCGAGAAGGAGACCATACCCGCTGGAATCCAAGCCGAGCCGGCTGGCCGTCAACGGGAGCAACGCCCAGAGCGCACTCGCGGGCAGCGCGAATAGCGCCGAGCGAAGCAGGATGCGCCGCACGAGGTGGGCAGAGGCGACATACCTGACACCCGCCCGGAGGGCGGCCCCGAACGGCTCCCGGTCATCAAGTCCGGCCTGCGGGGGTCGCTTCCACCACCACAGCGCAACGACGGCGCCGACGAAGCTCAGCGCGTTGATACCGAAAACCACGGGGACACCGGCCAGGGACAGGATGACCCCGGCCAACGCTGGCCCGACCGCGCGTGCACCGTTGACGGTGACGCCACCCAGCGCCGACGACGCACCGATCAGGGTGCGGGGGACGAGCTCGGGTTGGATGGCCTGCCAGGCCGGCGCCGTCAGCGTCGAGGTGATGCCAAGCAGAAAGGTGAAACCCAGGATGGTCCACGGGGTGAGGGCGTTCAGTGCAGCGATCACCGTCAGGACGGCGGCGATGCCCGCACTCGCCGCGGAGCCCCAGATGAGCAGTTTGCGCCGATCGAGGGAGTCAGCCAGCACGCCGGCTGGCAAAGAGAAGAACATCGCCGGGGCAAGACTCGCGGTCTGAACCAAAGCGATAGCCGTGGCCCCGGCCGCGGCGTCGACCAAGTACCACTGGGCGCCAACCGTCTGCATCCACGTGCCGATGTTGCTGCCCAACTGTGCAAACCACAGGACC
This sequence comes from Frondihabitans sp., assembly GCA_025464735.1. The sequence continues at coordinate 8,006 of JAODMX010000046.1, forward strand.
CGAAACACCGCAATCGCCATCGGCGCCCACGCTGACACCGGTGTTACCGACGTTGACTTGATCGACATTCAAATCCCTCGAGACTTCAGGCGAGCTCGTGACGCCTCCCTCGGCGCGAGTCGCGTCGGATGGAACCGTCACCGTTCTCGCCACCAACGCGGCAGCACCTCGTGGCATAGTCACCACGAATAGTGACAAGCCGACGCAACGAGACGGTGTCTCAGGATCGCAGCCACTCCAGGATGTCGGCGTTGATCGTGTCGGCCTCGGTGGTCGGCATCCCGTGGGGGAATCCGGGGTAGGCCTTCAGAGTCCCGTTCTGGACCAGCTTCGCCGACAGGGGGCCGGCGTCGGCGAATGGGACGATCTGGTCGTCCTCGCCGTGCAAAACTAGGGTCGGGACGCTGATCTTCTTGAGGTCTTCGGTGAAGTCGGTCTGCGAGAACGCGACGATCCCGTCGTAGTGCGCCTTGGCGCCACCCATCATGCCCTGACGCCACCAGTTCTGGATGACAGCCTCGGACGGCTCAGCGCCGGGCCGGTTGTAGCCGTAGAACGGCCCAGAAGGCAGGTCGCGGTAGAAGATCGAACGGTTTGCGGCGAGGGAGGCCTGCAGGCCGTCGAAGACACTTTTCGGGAGGCCACCCGGGTTACTCTCCGTCTGTAGCATGAGCGGCGGAACAGCGCTGATCAGGATCGCGCGCGCTACGCGGCTCTCGCCATACTGCCCGATGTAGTGGGCAACCTCTCCGCCACCCGTCGAGTGCCCGACGTGGATGGCATCGTGCAAGTCGAGATGCTCGGTCAACGCCGCGAGGTCGGCGGCATAGTGGTCCATGTCGTGACCGTCGGAGGTCTGGGTCGATCTGCCGTGCCCGCGCCGGTCGTGCGCGATGACGCGGTAGCCGTGGCTGAGGAAGAACAGCAGCTGACCGTCCCAGTCGTCCGACGACAGCGGCCACCCGTGGCTGAAGACGATGGGCTGGCCCGTGCCCCAGTCCTTGTAGAAGATCTCGGTACCGTCGGTGGTTGTAAGCGTGCCCATTGGTAATCCCTCCTCCAGGTGCCACTGCTGGCAAGTATGAGAATCAACTTGGAAGACGGCCCTGACGCCGCCCCCGACATTCTGCCAGACGAGAAAGTGCCACACGTCCGCGACGACAACCACCTCGCCGCTCCAGTGCCGAACCTATTCCGCCACGCTCGCCGACCCGCCCGTCCGCCCGCGTATGCCCGCCTCCACCCGGCAGACGCCATGGTTGTCAGGAGTGAGGGAGGGGAACTCGTGATCCTCAGACAAGCGCTCGGGGGCTCGGCCGCACCGTCCGTGGCAGGGAATACTGGTTATGGGCCCGAAGGGTCCGTACCTTCTCCAACCGCGGCGCGATCATCCACCTCGTCGGCAGGGTCCTCGCCGATACCGGAAGGAGGGTGGACACGAACACGATCATGACCCTCAGCCCCTGACCGAAGGACCAGCAGCTACACCACCCTCGGCCGGTTCGGGCGCGCCAAGCCAAATAGTGTGCGTGCATCGCGTCCGCGTCGTTTGCGATCGCAATGGCGTCGTCCTGATGAAGGTCGACCCCGAGCCGCCGCCGCTGCGGACGGTTCCGGAATTCCTGCCTGAACCGGATGAACTCATAGTCCGAATCGTCATCCACGACGCCTCCATATCCTCGGGCCATTGCGCGGCTACCGTGCAACGCCACGCGTTCGCTATCGCTTTCGTCGACCGCTGGTCGGCCGCGCTGGGGAACACGGAGATCATTGCGCCCGCGATCTGAGCTGTTCGGATCCGGGGATCGTCGAGTATCGCTGCGACGATGGGCGCGATGCCATTCTTTCGCAACCTCTCCTCGCTCACAGAGGGTGACCCGATGAAGATCCCCGAGTTCAGCGCGGCCCTTGAGCGGCTGGGGATGACCCTCAAGTCCTAACGCTCGCCCCGCCGTTCTTGGCAAGGCGCACACTCGGAGGTCGTGGCGACCAGGCGGCCGAAGCGACACTCAGAGCACGAGGCTGCAGCTGCACATGGCGACCAATAACGACAAATGGGGAGTCCACAGCCAACAACCGTGGCGGGCAATCCCCAGCGTCTAACCGGTCGCCGATTCCTGCGTCCAACCATCGCCCCGGTGGCGTCGCCTGATCAGGATCTCGGCTGCCCCGCGGTGGGCGGACGGCGTGGTCGAAAACTCGGTCACTTGGCCCTCGTGGACCTGACGGTGCGGTCTCCGAGTTGCAGGTCGATCACGTCGCCAGGCACAGTGAACCCTTCATAGCCGGGATGCACTTGTTCTGGCTCGTTGCCAGCGACGCCAGCTCCTCTTCTCTGAAGGAGGTGCAGACGATCTCGAACATGCGCCGACACCTACTCGCGGTTCGCTGCCCATGTGGTGTACATCTGAAGCATTGCCACGATATCTTTGCCCCTCTGGCCCTCCACCATGGCAAGGGCATACATGTCGCGCGCGAGAGACGCGGCAGGGATCGGCATCGAGACCGAACGCGCGAGTTCGATCGCGAGAGCAAGGTCTTTCTCGCCGAGGTCGATGGTGAATCCCGGCTCGAAGTCCCCCGCGAGAGCCTTCGGAAAGCGCTTCGTGAAGTGCTGCGAAGTGCCACCGCTGACGGAAAGAACGTCGTAGAGGGTCTGGGCGTCCACGCCGGCGGTGACTCCGACGGCAAAGGCCTCTGCGGCGACGAGCACGTTACCCATGGACATCATGTTGTTCACGATCTTGACGACCTTTCCGGATCCGACCGCGCCCGTTCTGCGAATCGTGCCGAGCACGGCGAGCGTGTCGGCCACTCGGCCGATGACGCCGTCCTCCCCACCGACGAGGAGAGTCAGCTTTCCGAGGCGCGCTTCGGCCGGCCCCCCGCTGACTGGACAGTCGACGATCCCTCTTCCACGATCGCCGGCGGCGACTCCGAGAACGCGCATGGTGTCCGGGTCGATCGTACTCAACTCCACGAGAACGGTGTCGCGGTCGACGACTTCGATTAGACCTTCGGCGCCGAGCCACGCTCGTCGCACAATCGCCGAGTTCGGGAGACTCGTGAACACGATGGTTGCGCCGGCGACGGCATCGCTGACCGACCGACTGTCGATGACCCCGTCTTCCGCGGCTCGGGCGCGCGCATTCTCGTCGGGATCGAAGCCGCGCACCTCGAAGCCGCTGGCATCTGCGAGTCGAGCAGCAACCGACCCGCCCATATGTCCGAGTCCAATGACTGCGATTACTGACATGCGTTGCCTCTTTTCTTCACCGGGTCATGCGATCCGGATTGCGATACCGTCGAGACCCTCGACGGTGGGAAAACGTTCGAACACGAGCGGGTCGTGACCAGGGACGATCAGGGTCGGATCGTTGACGAGGTCTTTCATGGTCTGATACGACCGGTACATCAGTCGTAGGTCGGTGAAAACCGCAAAGGGCGCCTCTTGTTCGTAGTTGGCATAGAAGTGCGCTCCGTCAGCAGCGAGAAGCACCGGGCCTTTCGCCGTCCGAACCCGAGTTACTTGCAGACCCGGAGTGTGTCCCCCGACAGCGAAGACGTCGATGCCGTCGGAGACCGTTGCATGCCCGTCGACGAATCGAAGTCGCCCCTCGTAGTTGAGCTGAAGGAGACGCCCGAGGTCCCTGGGCTCGACGGCCTTGGCGAATTCACGACGCGGTCCGTAGGGACCAGTCCAGAAGGCCATCTCCGCCTCCTGGACGACGAATCGCGCGCGTGGAAACGCGTCGAGGTCGCCTGTGTGGTCGTAGTGGAAATGCGAGAGGATGACGGTCTCGACCGAGGCCGGATCCACGCCCAGCAGTTGCAGCCCCTCGGACGGCTCTCGGTAGTGCACTCGATCTCTTCGCCGCGCGGTCTCAGCTGTGAATCCCACATCAAGGACCACGTCAGACCCCGTTGAGCGGATCAGCCAGACGAAGTAGTCGAGGGGCACTGATTCGTCGTGCGGTTCGCCAGCGGACCCGTGAAATCCTGTGCCGCGGGTGCCGTTCGGGTTGTCCGCGAACTTGACTGCATAGACCTCGTGGATTGTGTCGGACATCCTCGTCTCTCCCTGTCTCTCGTCTACTCGCTGTAGACCTGTTGATCCGGTGGTGTCACGCGTTCACAGCGACATGGGCATGGCGTGCGGCTCCCGCTCCAGCGAGGCGTCCGAAGACGGCCCCGCGCATCAGACCCGCGCCACCTGCGTAGTTGTAGTAGAAGAAGTCGCCAATGATCTCGCCCGTGGCGAAAAGTCCCGGCATGGGTTGCCCGACGGTGTCGATGACGCGAGCTTGATCGTCGACCTTGAGGCCGCCGTAGGTGAAGGTAATGCCGCAGGCGACCGTGTAGGCAATGAAAGGCGCGCGGTCGATCCGCTGTGCCCAGTTGGATTTGCGGGGTTGGCCGGCCGGGCGGGCGTCCACTCCGTCTTCGTGGAAACGGTCGAACCGCGTCGCTGCATCCGTGGCGACCGAGTCGTTGAAATCCCTGATTGTCTTGAGGAACTCATCTCTCGGTAGCCTCAGCTTGTCTGCAAGCTCCTCGAGGGTGTCGGCGATAATCGGGTCTGTCGTGGCGTAGCGCGGCTCGAGGAGGTGCGCCGTGCGTTGATCGAAAATCTGATGGGCGATGCCGCCGGGCTGGATCCGGATGGCGGAGCCGGTCTTGGCGTAGGTCAGCCAGACCTGGTTCTCACCTTCATCGACAAAACGTTCACCGAGCCGATTCACGAGGACGGCGTAGGGGTAGGAGTACCGGCTGAATTTGTCGGTGTAGCGCAGGTCGCCAACCTTGGGTGCGCCGTTGTCCAAGGGCGACGCGTGCGCGCCTTCCCAGTGCCCTGTCGGCTGCGCGCCGACCTGAAGCGCCTGCTGCAGCACGCTACCCATGTTGAAGCGGGTGCCCCTCACCTTGACGGTGTCCCAACCGGGGCCGAGGTACCGCAGGCGCATCTCGGGGTTGGCTTCGAAGCCTCCGGCGGCGAGAACGACAGTCCCCTCGACGTCGATGAATTGATCGGGTTTTCGCACCTGGACGCCCTTGACAGTGGCCCCTTCGACGATCAAGGAGGAGACGGGAGAGTCGTACCAGACTTCAATGTTCTCGTCCGCTTCGACGGCATCGAAGAGCCTCTGTACCAGGCCGACTCCTTCCCCTGCAGCCCGAATGGCGCCGCCGGGGACCATGTCGTAGACCTGCCCGGAATCGAATGTGGCGGGGTCGAACAGCTTGTCGACGGTCAACTCGAATTCCACGCCGCGTTCGTGCATCCATCTCAAGGTGTCGTTAGATCCGTCGACGACGATGTCGACCAGGTGGTTATCCGGGCGATCCTGGCCAATGCTCATCCAGTCGCTGATATACGCCCCTCGCGTGTAGGGACCGAAGTCGACACGCCCTGACCACGCCCGGCTCTCCTCGGTGAGTACGTCTTGCACCGAGGAGAAACCCTCGTGAACCGTCCTGAAGATGGCGCCCGCGAAGCGACTGTTCCCACCTCGTTCCGCAATGGGAGCCGCCTCAAGCACCAGCACCTTCGCACCCTTCTCGCTCGCTGCCAGCGCCGCCACAAGTCCGGCATTGCCGGCACCCACGACCACGACGTCGATTGTCTTCGTTTCCATCTCAAGACCTCTCTCGTTGAAAAGCTGTCGCGCTTCGCGGACGGCTCACGCGGTGTGCTCGGCAAGGACCGGCTGCTGGCCCTTGCTCGTTCGGGGTGCACCGACCGCGTCAATGTCATCGGACCGGTTCTCGGGGAGGAACGCACCCGCAACAGCGCTGACGATCGCCGTGAGCACAAGGAAGGCAGCGAAGATCCAGACCTGTCCGCCGGCCACCGCGACGAGAAGTGTGGCGATGATCGGCAATGGGCCGCCGAAAATGGAGCCTGCGATCTGGTACCCCATCGACAGGCCGCTGTAGCGGATCGCTGTCGGGAAGAGTTCTCCGAACAGGCTCGCCTGAGGCCCATACATGGCTGCGTGGGCCCCGCCCAGGGCGACTACCAGGGCCACGGTTAAGAGCAGAGGCGACCCCGTATTGACTGCCAGGAAAAACGGGAACGCCAGGACTCCCAGCGCGATCATGCCCCCGACGTACAGTCTCTTACGCCCTATCCGGTCCGACCAGGCGGCGAACAACGGAATGGTGACGGTCTCGACCGCTGCAGCGACGGCCAACGAGGTCAGGACCTGAGATCCGGTGAAGTGGGCCTGAGTTGTGGCGTAAGTGAGCAGGTAGACCGCGAACGTGTAGAAGAAGGTGTTCGGTGCCATATGGGCCAGCAGCATGAGTACCTCGCGCCCCGGGTACTGACGCAACACTTCCAGGGCAGGCACGCGGGTGACTTTTTCCTGTTCCTGAACCTTCTCGAACACCTTGCTCTCCGTGATCCTGAAGCGAACCAGGATCCCGATCACGATGAGCACCGAGCTCGTAAGGAACGGCAGGCGCCAGCCCCAGGCGAGGAACGCTCCAGCGGGCAGATGCTCGACGGCGGTGTACGCCACCGTTCCGAGGAAGAGGCCAAACGGCACTCCGCTCTGAGTGAGCCCGGCCCAGAGACCGCGTCGACCACGCGGGGCGTTCTCGAGCGCCATCACGACCGAACCGCCGTACTCACCCCCGACCGCGAGACCCTGAATGAGACGGAACACCAACAGCAGGACGGGAGCGACAACCCCGATCTGGTTGTACGTCGGCAGAAGACCGACCAGAACGGTCGCCGTGCCCATCGAGACCATCGTGACCATCAGCATGGTCTTGCGGCCGATGCGGTCGCCAAGGTGTCCGGCGACGATCCCTCCGATGGGCCGTGCAAGCCAACCCACGGCGAACGTGACGAAGGCCAGAAGCGTTCCCACGACACGGTCGAACTCCGGAAAGAACAGGGTGTTCAGCACCAGCGCCGCCGCGGTGCCGTAGATGAAGAAGTCGTACCACTCGACGACACTTCCAATGAACGTGGCCACTGCCACGAGCCGCCGTTGCTGCGGCGGGGCCGCAACCAGTTCTGTACTCATCGTTTGATCCGCGCCTTTGCGATTTGAAGGGATAAGGGATGGTGCGAAACCCGGAGGTGTTGTCCCCGGGCGTATGGCCGACTAAACCTTGACGCTGAAGGGATCCCGTGCGGTGTCGGAGTAATCGACCATGACGTTCTTGACGTACGTGTATTCGAGAAGGGCCTCTTCACCACGCTCACGGCCGTAACCGCTGTGCTTGATACCGCCGAACGGCGCCTGCGCGCCGTTGGCTCGATACGTGTTGACCCACACAGCGCCGACCTCGAGGGCGTTGGCAACCCGCATCGCGCGACTCAGGTCGGTTGTCCAGAGGCCGGATGCAAGCCCGTAGTCGGTGCCGTTGGCGATCTCGATCGCCTCGCCCTCGCTGTCGAATGGAATGACGGCGAGCACCGGGCCGAAGACTTCGTTCTGCGCAAGCGAACTTGTTGGCTCCACGTCGGCGAAGATCGTCGGCGCAACGAACAACCCGTGTCCAGACACGCTGTCGGGCACCCCTCCACCGCAGACAAGCCGGGCTCCAGACGCTCGCGCATCGCTCATGACCCGGACGATGGACTCGTACTGCGGTTTGTTGGCGATCGGGCCCATCTCCGTGGCCGGATCCAGCGGGTCGCCCAACACAATGGCCTCGGCGCGATCCCGAAGCCTGCCGATGACTTCGTCGTAGACGGACCTCTCGACGAGCAGTCGCGATCCGGCGATACACGTCTGGCCCGCCGCGGCGAAAATGCCCGCGACAGCACCAGGAATGGCCTTCTCGAGGTCGGCATCGGCAAAGATGATGTTCGCCGACTTACCGCCGAGCTCCAGAGTGACCGGCACGAGTCGTTCGGCTGCAACTTGCGCAATTCTCGACCCGGTCCGGGAGCCGCCTGTGAAGCTGATTTTGTCGATTCCTTCGTGACCGGTCAGCCACCCACCGACGGCGCCGTCTCCGGTGACGACGCTCACGACACCGTCCGGGAAGCCAGCCTCTTTCGCCAGGGCGACGAAGAAACACGAGCTCGCTGAAGCATGCTCCGAGGGCTTTAAAATGACGCAGTTGCCCGCCGCGAGAGCTGCAGGAACCTTGTTGGCCATCAGCGCGATAGGCGAATTCCAGGCGGTGATGATCGCCGCGACGCCGAAGGGACGTCGGATCGTGTAATCGAAGACCGAGCCCTGATCCATAGGGATCGTGCGGCCGTAGATCTTGTCGGCGTATCCGGCGAAAAACCGGAAGTTGCGGGCAGCGAACTTCATCTGGTTGTTGGTCTCGCGAATGACCTTGCCATTGTCCGTACTCTCGAGCAGAGCTAGCTCGGCGGCATTCGCTTCGACCAAGTCGGCGAGCTTGAGCATGGCCGCGGCTCGAACGTGGCCCGGAGCATCGCGCCAACTCGTGACGAATGCAGCACGCGCCGCTCGCACTGCCCGGTCGACGTCGTGCTCCGTCGCTTGTGCAACATGAGCCCACACCTCGCCGGTGTAGGGGTTGATGGCGTCAAAGCGCTGCCCATCCGAGCCTGCAACCTGTTGGCCATTGATGACCATCGTGAATTCACGCATCCTTGCGCCTTTCTTTTCGTCGTTGAGACGCTCTGAGACCGCAACCTGACATTGCAAGGTTCATTGGTCTGTCGCCTGTCGTCTGTCGACAGATAGCAGTAAAGCAACGTGGACCCGATAAGTCAAGGATCTTTCAGGACTTCGACTGCTGGGACTCCACGAGCGAAAGGAAGGAGGCGGTGCCTGCGGAAATATGCTCGGCCATCGCCTTTCGAGCGGCAATGGGATCGCGCTTCACAATCGTCTCGAAGAGCCCGAGGTGCTCATGAAGTGCATTCCGCGCCCGTTCAGGAGTGTTGCCGGACCGGAGTCGCGCCAGCCGCAACTGACGCTCGACCTCATCCGCCGCGGCCGCGAGCCGAGGGCTTTTGGCGGCCCTGGCCACGAGTTCATGAAAATCGATATGGAATGGGTAGGGCAATGCCGGGTCCCGGATGGCCGCTGATATTTCCGAAACGATCGGCTCGAAAGCAGCGACGTCGTCTTGATCAGCACGCTCAGCGGCGAGGCCCGCGATGGCGACAGCCAGGGGCAGACGCAATTCACTCAGCTCCAGGATGCCCTGGCGATCGAACTCAACCACGAATGCTCCCTTGCCGGGAAGGAGCGTGATCAGGCCCTCTCCATTGAGACTTCGAAGAGCTTCTCGCAGCGGACTTCTACTGATGCGCAACTCGTCGCTGAGAGCCACTTCATTGATGCGACCGCCCGCAACCATCTGACCCGACAGGATCCGCTGCCGTACGATGTCCGCCACACTGTCGGAGAACTTCTGCACGTGAAACGGGTCGAGGGCGCTTTCCTCGGTCACCATCAGGCCTCCCGTTCGCCTGCCGACTGCCGACAGCGAGAGAAAGCTTACGTCAACCCCACTTCTCCCAGTGCTCCGCGTGCCCTCGAGCCGGTTGATCGAGGGCACGCTTCCGAGAATGCGCTCGGCACGGGACACTGTCAGCCCTGATTGACCTGTGCGACCAATCGTCCACGCACCTCTCCGCGCGCGAGCCGGGCGAGCCCCTCGGGCACGTCGTCGAAGCCAATCGTCGAGATCAAGGGCTTCAGTTTCCCCTCGCCGATCATCGACAGGACCTCGTCGAGATCCTCGATGGTCCCCGCTACCGATCCGACGAGGTGAATCTGCTTCTGCACAAGCAGATCGGTTCGGATCAGGGACTCGACGCGTCCGAGACCGACCTGAACGACGCGGCCGCCGGGCTTGACAGCGGCCAGGGCTCCCGCAGTCGTCGTCCCGAAGCCGGCGAAATCGACGATGACGTCGAGGTCCTCCCCGACGAAGTCGGTGATGTCGGCCGAGATGCGTTCGTACCCGAACTCAGCCGCTGCCGCTTGCGCGGCCTCGTTCGGCTCCGCGGCATACACGCGTGCTCCGAGACCGGCGGCCTCCTGAGCCCCGAAGTACCCCAGGCCACCGAGGCCAATTATGCCAACCTTCATTCCGGCGGTCACCTCGCCGACGACTCGAACCGCATGGTACGACGTGAGACCAGCATCGGTCCCGACGGCGGCGAACTCGAAACTGACCCCTTCCGGGATCCTGGTCACGAACTCGACCGGGGTCAGAACTTTGTCTGCGAAGCCCCCATCCATCGATGTTCCGGGAGTTTCGGCCCCGGCACGAATGGCAACCCGGTCACCGATCGCAAACTTTGTCACGTCGTCACCGACGGCAGAGACGACACCGGCGATTTCATGACCGAGAACGAGGGGAAGCGGCAGCGGCCCCAGTGTTCCATCCTGATAGGCCACGTCGCTGTGGCAGAGGCCGGTAACGACCGGATCGACAACGATCTCGCCGGCAGCCGGGACGGGATCAGGGAGTTCGACGAGCTCGAGCGGCTGATTAATGGTGGTGAGTTGCCACGCCTTCATAGTGTGCTCCTTGGTGACTGCGTTGTCAGGGCGCCGGATCCCGGCGCAACTTCTGCACATCAAGGATACCTGACATATGTCAGGTTGGTAAACTAGCTACATGGATCCTCGGCAAGCGCGCACTAAGGCCAACTTGCGAGATGCGATCTACGCACTCGCCGAAGAAGGCCCAGTCGACGACATCTCGGTGGCGGATGCGGCTCGGCGCGCGGGCATCTCGAGGGAAACGTTCTACAAGTGGTCCGCCGGCCCGGTCGATCTGCTGGCAACCGTTCTCGGTGAAGAGCTGGACGAAGTCGTCGCGTCGCACTCCAATCTTCCGGTCTCGTCCGGTTCGGACGCCACGGTCTACGACGAAGCGACACACGACCTTCTCCTGCACGTCGCCCGACACGCAGCCGTCTATCGCAACGCCATGAGCCCGCGCCTGAACGCCGCGCTGCGTCACGTCCTGACCAGTCACATCGAATCCAGCCTCACCGAGCGACTGACGCTGCACCCTCAACTGGCACCGATGATTCGCGGCAAGCGGCCGAGCCCAGCAGCGGTCGGCATGCTCATCGCCTACGGCGCGGCCGGGGCAGTCGGTACGATCGAGGCCTGGCTGACCGACGGGGATCCGGACGACACCGGTGAGGCCGAGGCGGCCATCCTCGCCGCCGCCGCGCCCTGGTGGCTGGGGCGAGGCGAGGCCTGAACGAGTCACCGCACGACGGGAACGGCTGTCGATCGACGACGTCGGGAGAGTGACAATTCACCCGCGAGTCCCGACCAGCAGGTCCCGGCCTCCCTACTCCCCCGCCTCTCACGCACGGAGTCGACCACCATCGAGCATATGGTTTCGATGATGCTTCCATCGATGACCCGGACTACGAGGGCGTTGCCGAAATAGGTCCTGTTCCCGGCTTCGGGAGCGCCCCCGAACGGCCTACTCAGTGCAGCCGCAGTGCGCCCTGGGCTGCGTCGACTGAATTAGTGTTGATCGACACTTTAGGTCGCGGCGAGAGCGACGCCGGCTTGGGAGTTGCCGGCAATATTTTCGGAGCGCATCGTATGCCTCGCGAGTTCTTGAGCCGGTTGAAGCTGCACACGACGCCACGGCATCGCATGCGCGCGGTCTGATACCCGAGGAGTCCTGTTTCCGACGGTCGTGGTATTGGTTGGCTTTATCGGGAATCGCGGTCTTGATGCCCCGACCCGCGAGCGAGGCCCGGTTCGAACTGATCTGAATATACTCTATAGATCCCCGCAATTGCTGTAGCGGCAGCGGCCGCAGTTCAGCGTTGTCTTCGCCCAATGATGCGCAAAGGAAGTCAGTGACCATGGTTGACCAAGAAA
>JAODMX010000055.1 GCA_025464735.1 Frondihabitans sp.
CAGGTCGACCCTGCTGGTGTCACCTTCATCGACGTGCACACCCTCTACGGCTTCACCAACGAATTCCGCGACTGGGATCCGACCGTCGACCTGCACGGCCACCTCGTGCTGGGATTCGATCAGCGAGGGGTCTCGGTATGGAACCGGAATCCGTACCGTCAGGTGAGTCTGCTTGCAAACCGTGCTGAGATCCTCGGGCTGGCCACCGTCACTGTGGACAGCGGGCGGAGCATCGCATACGCCCTCGAACTCACCCTTGCTGCGCGCGTCGGCCCCGGTCGAGTTCGGTTTTATGTCCTCAAGGACGGCGGCCATGGGTTCCCGCAAGATGAGTACGCCGTAAACCAGGCCATCGGGAAGGCCAGTCGAGCTCTTGGGCCTCTGCCTGAAGCGACAACGTCCAGGACCGTGCCCAGGTAGCGATGTATCGTTAGGGGTCGCTATCAGTCCTGAAAGGACACCCCGCCATGCGCTCATCGTCCTCCCCCGGTTTCGATCTGCGAGATGCGGTCGACAGTCTCCGACAGACATTCGCCCCCTTCGCCACATCACGCAGGGGTGCCGACGGCACGGGTGGCCGCGACATCCGCGCCGCCATCCTGACCGAGCTGGGTGACGAGCCGATGCACGGTTACCAGATCATCCGTGCCATCGATACCCGTTCCGGCGGAGCGTGGAAGCCGAGCCCCGGATCCGTGTATCCCACTCTCCAGTTGCTCGCCGACGAAGAGCTGGTCACTGCTGCGCAGGTTGGCGAACGCAAGGTCTACTCGCTGACGGAGGCCGGTCGCCTCGCTGCCGCAGAGCTTGCCGACACGGAGCAGCCGGAGGAGCACCAGCGCGGTCAGGGCGCCCAGGGTGCTGTCGCCCTGACCAAGTCCGGTGTGAAACTCGCCCAGGCGTTGACGCAGGTCGCACACAGCGGAACGCCGGAGCAGTCCGAACACGCGATTGCAATCGTCGATGAGGCCCGACGCAAGCTCTATGCCATCCTTGCCGAGGGCTGAGACGATGCCGCAGCCAAGCGGCACTCCCACCGCACTGCCGACCAGCCGAGCGTCCCGGGCGCGGTATCGGAAGATCGTGCGATTTGCCGCGATCTTCTTGGCGCAGGCGTGGTGGTACGAGCTTGTCCTCCCGCGCGTCGGCCTCCGCCGGTTCGCGGCGCGCGGACGTGCGGCACGGCTGCACTACCTCGCCCGCCGATTCCGCGTCCTCGCGACCGACCTCGGTGGGCTGATGATCAAGGTCGGGCAGTTCCTGTCGGCGCGCCTCGATATCCTTCCGCCCGAGGTCACTCGAGAACTCGAGGGGCTGCAGGATGAGGTCGCGGCGGAGCCATTCGATCTCGTCCGCAACCAGACCGAGGCCGAATTGGGTATGCCGCTGGAGCGGGCGTTCGCCTCCTTCGAATCGACACCCATAGCCGCCGCGTCGCTCGGCCAGGCCCACCGTGCGCGCCTATCGCCCGCTCTCGCCGCCGACCTGGGCTTCGAAAACGTCATCGTCAAGGTTCAGCGACCGGGCATCGAGGAGATCGTGGCCGTCGACCTCGCGGCGCTGCGCCGCATCGGCCGCTGGCTCTCGCGCGTGCGCCTCGTGTCGAAGCGGGCCGACGCGCCCGCGCTCGTCGAGGAGTTCGCTGCGACGAGCCTGGAGGAGATCAACTACCTGCACGAGGCCGAGAACGCCGAGCGTTTCGCGGACGACTTTGCCGATGATCCGCTGGTGGCGGCACCCGTCGTGGTGTGGGAACGCAGTTCGCTGCGGGCGCTGACTCTGTCCGACGTAACCGCGATCAAGATCACGGACCTCACGGCACTCGCCGCCGCGGGCATCGACCCGGCGGCCGTCGCCGACCAGTTGGCGCGCGTCACATTCCAGCAGATCTTTGTATCCGGGTTCTTCCACGCCGACCCGCATCCGGGAAACATTTTTGTCACCCCGGTTCCCGACGGTTCCGACTCGGGCGCGGGCGAAAAATGGCGCCTGACCTTCGTCGACTTCGGGATGATGGGCGAAATCTCCGACTCGCTCCGCGCTGGTCTGCGGACCTTCATCCTTGCCGCCGTCGGTCGTGACAGCCGAGCCCTGGTGGCGTCGCTTGAGCAGCTCGGCGTGCTGTTGACGTCTGCTGACACCGAGGAGCTTGAACGCGCCATGACCGCGCTCTTCGACCGCTTCGGCGGGATGGGGATCGCCGAGCTGCAGCGGATCGACCCGCGCGAGTTGGAGGCGTTCGGCCGCCAGTTCGGCGAGACGATTCGCGCTCTCCCCTTTCAGCTCCCCGAGAGCTTCCTCCTTCTCATTCGCACGATCTCGCTTGTCTCGGGCGTCACGAGCGCCCTCGATCGCGATTTCAACATGTGGGATGCTGTCGAGCCCTTCGCGCGCACCATCCTGAGCTCCAGCGGCACGAGCGTCCTCCGCGAGCTCCCGCAGCAGGCGCTCGCTGTAGGTACCGCGATGGCTCGACTGCCGCAGAGACTCGACGAGCTCGTGACTCGGATTGATCGCGGGCAACTCGCTGTCCGCACCCCCGAGCTCGACCGGCGTCTTCGCTCCGTCGAACGTTCTGTGAGCCGACTCGGTTCAGCGATCGTTTTCGC
>JAODMX010000110.1 GCA_025464735.1 Frondihabitans sp.
CGCCATCGTTGACGCTGTCATCCCGCTCGTCCTTGAGTACGGCGCCGACGTGACCACCCGTCAGATGGCTGAAGCGTCGGGCGTCGCCGAGGGCACCCTGTTTCGGGCTTTCGGTGACAAAGACAGCATCATCCAGGCCGCGGTCGAGACCTACCTCGACCCGGAGCCGCTCCGGAGCGCGATCCGCGACATCGACGGGACGCTTCCTCTCGAGGTCAAGGTTCGCGCGATCCTCGAGATCCTGCAGAAGCGGTTCGCCGGCGTCTTCCAGATGATGCACGCGTCGGGTCGACACGGGCCGCCCCCGGCGCTGACGGGCCGCCACGACTATGCAACGCTCGTCGGCGACGCGCTCCGCAGCGACGCCGACGACCTCGCCTGGCCGGCCGAACGCATCGCACCGCTGCTCCGCCTGCTGGCGTTCAGCACGTCCCTCCCGCAGTTCTCGAGGAACACCAGCTTCACCCTCGACGAGCTCACCACCTTCGCGCTCCACGGGATCACTCACCCTCGTGAGGCAGCGACCCCAACCCGGCAACAAGCAATCCCGCAGGATCCTGCGGCCTGATCAGGCGCGAAAGGTCACCACCGTGCTCCTCCCTCTTCTCCGGCAATTCCTCCGGCCGCACTGGCGGCTGCTGGTGGGCGTCGTCATCTTCCAGCTCGCGCAGTCGATCGCGTCGCTCTACCTTCCGACGCTCAACGCCGACATCATCGACAACGGCGTCGCCAAGGGCGACACCGGGTACATCCTGCGGCTCGGCGGGATCATGCTCGTGATCACCGTCGCGCAGATCATCTGCTCGATCACGGCCGTCTATTTCGGTGCCCGTGCGGCGATGGGTACGGGGCGCGACCTGCGCGGGGCCGTCTTCGGACGGGTGGCCGCGTTCTCGGAGCGTGAGGTCACCCGGTTCGGCCCGGCGTCGCTCATCACCCGCAACACGAACGATGTCCAGCAGGTCCAGATGCTCGTGCTGATGACCTGCACGCTGCTCGTCTCCGCGCCCATCCTCTGCATCGGCGGAATCATCCTGGCGATCAATCAGAGCCCCGAGCTGTCCTGGATCATCGCCATCAGCGTTCCGGTGCTCCTCGCCTCCGTTGGCCTCATCATCACGCGCATGGTTCCCCAGTTCCGGAAGATGCAGGCCCGGATCGACACCGTCAACCGGGTCCTGCGCGAGCAGCTCACCGGCATTCGCGTGGTCCGGGCTTTCGTCCGCGAAGACATCGAGAAGAAGCGTTTCGGGCAGGCGAACACCGACGTGACCGAGACCG
This sequence comes from Frondihabitans sp., assembly GCA_025464735.1. The sequence goes on from JAODMX010000110.1 coordinate 1,282, forward strand.
CCCTGCGCGCGGGTCGCCTGTTCGCCCTGATGTTTCCGACGGTCATGCTGGTGCTCAACATCTCGAGCGTCGCCGTGATCTGGTTCGGCGCTTTCAAGGTCGACAACGGCTCGATCCAGGTCGGAACTCTGACCGCGTTCCTCAGCTACCTGCTGCAGATCCTGATGGCGGTCATGATGGCGACGTTCATGGCGATCCTCGTACCGCGCGCGGCCGTCTGCGCCGACCGTATCTCCGAGGTCCTCAGCACCGAGCCGAGCGTCGTCATCGACCCGAACGCCGTCACCGCGCTCACCGGCACGGGCGACATCCAGCTGCGCGACGTGGAGTTCTCCTACCCGGGGGCCGAGCAGCCGGTCCTCAGCGATATCGAGCTCGACATCCGCCGCGGCACGACGACCGCGGTGATCGGCAGCACCGGGGCCGGCAAGACGACGCTGATCAACCTCCTGCCGCGCCTGTTCGACGCGACCGGAGGCTCCGTCGTCGTCGACGGGATCGACGTGCGCCGACTGGATCCGGACGTCCTCTGGTCTCGAATCGGACTGGTGCCGCAGAAGCCGTACCTGTTCTCGGGCACGGTTGCATCGAATCTCCGCTACGGAAAGCCCGACGCCACCGACGACGAGCTGTGGCGAGCACTCGAGATCGCCCAGGCGCGTGACTTCGTGGAGGCGATGGACGACCAGCTCGATGCGGTTATCGCGCAGGGCGGCACAAACGTCTCCGGCGGTCAGCGTCAGCGACTCGCGATTGCGAGAGCACTCGTCAAGCGGCCTGAGATCTACGTCTTCGACGACTCCTTCTCGGCCCTCGACCTCGCCACCGATGCCCGGCTCCGGGCGGCGCTCCGGGAGAGCGAAGACGGCGCGACCTTCGTGATCGTCGCCCAGCGGGTGTCGTCGGTGATCGACGCCGACCAAATCATCGTGCTCGAGAACGGGCGCGTCGTGGGCCGCGGCACCCACGAAGAACTGATCGACGTGAACGAGACGTACACCGAGATCGTCTCGTCGCAGCTGACCGCGGAGGAGGCGAAATGAGCAACGCCAGCGAACGTCCCGCCACTCCTCGTCCGCCTGCCGGGCGTGGGCCCGGTGGCCCCTTCGCCGGCCAGATGCCGGCCGAGAAGTCGCTCGCCTTCGGCCCCAGCGCCAAGAGACTGTTGCGCCGCCTCGCTCCTGAGCGGACGAAGCTCGGCCTCGTCGTGCTCCTCGCCATCGGCAGCGTGCTGTTCTCCGTGCTCGGCCCCCGCCTCCTCGGCAACGGCACCAACCTCATCGTGGCCGGCGCTTTCTCGAAGAACCTGCCCTCGGGCCTCACCCAGGCGCAGGTGATCTCGGGCCTCCGCGCCAAGGGGCAGAACCAGACGGCCGACCTGCTGAGCGGCATGCACCTCACTCCGGGCATCGGCATCGACTTCGTGGCGTTGTCGCAGATCCTGATGATCGTCCTGCTGCTGTACATCGCCGGATCCGTGTTCAGCTGGCTGCAGTCCTACATCCTGAACGGCATCGTGCAGCGGACCGTCTTCCGCCTGCGTTCGGACGTCGAGGAGAAGATCCACCGCCTCCCGCTGGCCTACTTCGACAAGACACCGCGCGGCGAGCTTCTCAGCCGCGTCACCAACGACATCGACAACGTCTCGCAGACCCTGCAGCAGACGCTGAGCCAGCTGCTGACCTCGCTCCTGACCGTCGTCGGTGTGCTCGTGATGATGTTCGTCGTGTCGCCGCTGCTCGCCGTGATCGCGCTCGTCACGATCCCGCTGACGATCCTCATCACCACGGTGATCGCGCGGCGCTCGCAGAAGATGTTCGTCGCGCAGTGGAAGTACACCGGCGCACTGAACGCTCAGGTCGAGGAAGCCTTCACCGGGCACGCACTCGTCAAGGTCTTCGGCCGCCACCGCGAGGTCGAAGAGAGGTTCCGGGAGAAGAACGAGGAGCTCTACCAGGCGAGCTTCGGAGCCCAGTTCATCTCGGGCATCATCATGCCGTCGATGATGTTCGTCGGAAACCTCGTGTACGTCGCTATCGCCGTTGTCGGCGGTCTGCGCGTGGCCTCCGGTGCCATGCAGATCGGCGACGTCCAGGCCTTCATCCAGTACTCGCGCCAGTTCACACAGCCGCTGACGCAGCTCGGGTCGATGGCCAACCTGCTGCAGTCGGGGGTGGCCTCGGCGGAGCGCGTCTTCGAGGTGCTCGACGCCGAGGAGCAGACGAAGGATCCCACGGATCCTGCGATCGCCCCTCCGACCCGCGGTCGGCTCGCGTTCGAGCACGTCTCGTTCCGCTACGTCGCCGACAAGCCCCTGATCGACGACCTCTCGCTCGTCGCCGAACCGGGTCAGACTGTGGCGATCGTCGGGCCGACCGGCGCGGGCAAGACGACGCTGGTCAACCTCATGATGCGGTTCTACGAGGTCGACTCCGGGCGCATCACGCTCGACGGGCAGGACGTCCATGCGATGACCCGGAACGACCTCCGCAGCCGGATGGGCATGGTGCTCCAAGACACCTGGCTCTTCTCCGGCACCATCCGCGACAACATCGCCTACGGTCGGCCGGATGCCAGCGAGGAGGAGATCGTCGCTGCGGCGACCGCCACCTACGTCGATCGTTTCGTGCGATCTCTGCCCGAGGGGTACGACACCGTGCTCGACGACGAGGGTTCGAACGTCAGCGCGGGTGAGAAGCAGCTGCTGACGATCGCGCGGGCGTTCCTCAACCGGCCGAGCGTGCTCATCCTCGACGAGGCCACGTCGTCGGTCGACACGCGGACCGAGCTCCTCGTGCAACAGGCGATGAGCGCGCTGCGGCAGGGGCGCACCAGCTTCGTCATTGCGCACCGCCTGTCGACGATCCGCGACGCCGACCTCATCCTGGTGATGGAGGCGGGCCGGATCGTCGAGCAGGGTACGCACACCGAACTCCTGGCGAGAGGTGGCGCGTACCACGCGCTCTACAACGCGCAGTTCGCGGGAGCGCTGGCCGAGGAGTAGGCGGGGTCGCCCCGCGATCATGGTTGCGGTCGTGGCGGGGCGAGCCGTGTAGTTGGATGGTCGGGTGCGCTCCGACCTCATCACCTCCCTCCGCCGCGACCTCGCCGCGTCGCTCTTCACCGTCGCTCGACTCGAGACGGCCTGGGGTGCAGTCGGGGGAGCGGCCCTGTTCCGGGGCGAGAAGATCGCGGCACGGCGAGCCCTTGATGCGTGGGCGACCACGAGCGAGGCCGAGCGTGCCTCGCGCACTCTCGCGAAGCTCTTCATCCTCGGTTACCCGCAGCCCGCTGCGGATGTTGCGGCGGCGTTCCCCGGACTCGGGCTCGACGGAGCCGCCGATCTCGAGCTGATTGGCGTTGACGGCGACGAGGTGCACCCCCTGGTCGACCTTCGGCCCTACAGTTTCGTCGACACCGCTGGCGAGGCGCACTGGTGGGTGGCCTCCGATCTCGGCGAGCTCGCCCTCCAGGGGCCGCTCCGCGAAGACCACGTGCTCGGCATCGGAGGCGCGTCCACCACCCTTAGCGGCCTCATGATCCCTCGCCCCGTCGATCGAGCACTCGATCTGGGCACGGGCTGCGGGATCCAGGCCATGCACGCGGCACGGCACGCGCGCCACGTCGTCGCCACCGACATCTCCGCCCGCGCCCTGGAGTTCGGGCGCTTCAACGCCGAGCTGAACCTGATCGACGGCATCGAGTGGCGCCTTGGCAGCCTCTTCGAACCCGTTGCCGGCGAGACCTTCGACCACATCGTCTCCAACCCGCCGTTCGTCATCACCCCGCGCGTCGAGGGCGTCCCCAGTTACGAGTATCGCGACGGCGGCATGGTCGGCGACGCTCTCGTGGCCACGGTCGTCGCGCAGGCGGGCGCGCACCTGACGCCGGGCGGCGTGGCGCAGTTGCTCGGCAACTGGGAGACCGGCACCGGCGTCGCGCGGGGCGCCTATTCGGTTGCCGACTGGGTTCGGAGCGGCGGTGTTCCCCTCGACGTGTGGGTGGTCGAGCGCGAGACGCAAGATCCGACGAGCTACGCCGAGACCTGGATCCGAGACGGCGGCACCCGCCCAGGAACGCCCGGCTTCGGCACCCTCTACGAAGCCTGGCTCGACGATTTTGCCGCCCGCGGCGTCTCCGAAGTCGGCTTCGGCTACGTGACGTTGCGCAAGCCGCAGGATCCTGCGGCACCGGTCACGGAGCGCATCGAGCGCCTCCTAGGCTCTCTGGGTTCGAATGACATAGGGCTCGGGTCGCACGTGCTGGCCTGCCTCGAGGCTCGCGACCAGCTGCGGACGCTCTCTGACGACGACCTCCTCGCCTCCCACCTGACGGCCGCGAGGGACGTGACCGAGGAGCGGCACTACTGGCCCGGCAACGACGACCCCACCGTGATCACCCTGCGGCAGGGTGGCGGCTTCGCGCGCTCGATCGAGTCGGGCACGGCTCTCTCGGCTCTGGTCGGCGCCTGCGACGGCGAGCTGGCGGTCGGGCCGATCATCGGGGCGCTGTCTCAGTTGCTCGAGGCGGACGACGGTGCGTTGCGGGCTGAGCTGTTGCCGCGGGTGCGCGAGCTGGTGGCCGATGGCCTGCTTCGCCAATGCCGACGGAACAGCTTGTCTATCACCCGGAATTCACCCGGCGTCTGAACGGCGGAGCATATATCGTTAAACAGCTGTCGGCTGGTTACCGGTAGCGACACGTCCATCGTCTGGGCCCGTGTGTGCGGCAGTCACCTGATCCGATTCCGCCCGCGCGACGTTCCAGGGGCGTGTTGATGCGCCCCGTCCGAGCTTCGCGCTCGTCGATCGGGGCGCATCCTTTTTCCGGCTGGAGCTTTCCCGCGGCGGAGTAGGGCAGGATCGAAGGATCATGTCGACACCGCCCCTCGCCGCCCTCCTCGCCGAGTACTACGGCCCGAACGACACCAAGGGCGACGGCGAATTCGACCCGGACACCGTCTATCTCGACTTCGCGAACTGGGCGGAGTCGCGGGGTCTTCCGCTCTATCCCGCTCAGGACGAAGCGATGATCGAGCTGGTCTCGGGGGCTCACGTCGTGCTCAGCACCCCGACCGGCACGGGGAAGTCGCTCGTCGCAGCCGGTGCTCACTTCGTCGCGCTGGCCCAGGGCAAGCGCAGCTACTACACCGCACCGATCAAGGCGCTCGTGAGTGAGAAGTTCTTCGCGCTCGTCGATCTCTTCGGGCCGGAGAACGTCGGCATGGTCACCGGAGACTCCTCCGTGAACGCCGACGCTCCGATCATCTGCTGCACCGCGGAGATCCTCGCCAACCTGGCACTTCGGCACGGAGCGGGCGCCGATGTCGATCAGGTCGTGATGGACGAATTCCATTTCTACGCGGATCCGGATCGCGGCTGGGCCTGGCAGGTTCCGCTCCTGCTCCTTCCGCGCGTCCAGTTCCTGCTCATGTCGGCGACGCTCGGCAACGTCGAACCGATCAGCGACGACCTCGGGCGACGCACGGGCAAACCGGTCGCGCTCGTCACGGGCGTCGAACGGCCCGTTCCGCTGCACTACTTCTACGCCTCGACTCCCGTCCACGAGACGGTCGAGGAGCTGCTCTCGACGGGGGAGGCGCCGATCTACGTCGTGCACTTCTCACAGGCTGCCGCGCTCGAGCGGGCGCAGGCACTGTCGAGCATCAAGATCGCGTCGCGGGAGCAGCGCGACGAGATCGCCGACCTTATCGCAGGCTTCCGCTTCTCGACGTCCTTCGGCAAGACGCTGAACCGCCTGGTGCGCGCCGGCATCGGCGTCCACCACGCGGGCATGCTGCCGAAGTACCGGCGGCTCGTCGAGCAGCTCGCGCAGCGCGGACTCCTGCGCGTCATCTGCGGTACCGACACCCTCGGAGTCGGCATCAACGTTCCCATCCGGACGGTGCTCCTCACAGCCCTCACGAAATTCGATGGAACGCGGATGCGACAGCTCACCGCGCGCGAGTTCCACCAGGTCGCCGGGCGAGCCGGCCGCGCCGGGTACGACACCGCCGGCACGGTCACGCTGGAGGCCCCTGATCACGAGATCGAGAACCTCCAGCAGATCAAACGGGCCGGTGACGATGCCAAGAAGAAGCGGAAGATCATCCGCAAGAAGGCGCCCGACGGCTTCGTCTCCTGGGGCGAGCCGTCGTTCTTCAAGCTGATCGAGGCCGAGCCGGAGCCGCTGGTCTCCCGCATGCAGATCACCCACGCCATGCTGCTGAACGTGATCGGCCGCGGGGGAGACGCGTTCGCCAACGTCCGATCCCTCGTCTTCGACAACCACTCGAACAGGTCCGAGAAGTTCGCGCTCGCCCGCCAGGCGATCTCGATCTACCGGGCGCTTCGTGAGTCGGGCGTCGTGGAACAGGCCCCCGGGGTCGTGACCGCGACGGATCCGGATCCTCGGCCCGCCATTCGACTGACGGTCGACCTCCAGCCGAATTTCGCCCTCAACCAGCCGCTCTCGCCGTTCGCGTTGGCCACCTTCGAGGTGCTCGATCCTGAGTCGGACAGCTACGCCCTCGACATGGTCTCGGTGGTCGAATCGACCCTCGACGATCCGCGGCCGATCCTGTCGCAGCAGCAGTTCAAGGCGCGCGGCGAGGCTGTTGCCGCGATGAAGCAGGAGGGCGTCGAGTACGAGCAGCGGATGGAGCTCCTCGAAGAGGTCACCTGGCCGAAGCCTCTCGACGAACTGCTCTCCGCGCTCTTCGAGACCTACAAAGCGTCCCAGCCGTGGATCGGCGATTTCGAACTCTCGCCGAAATCGGTCGTGCGCGACCTGTACGAGCGCGCGATGACGTTCGGCGACTTTGTCAATTTCTACGGGTTGGCACGCTCGGAGGGGCTCGTGCTGCGCTACCTGTCGGATGCCTACCGTGCGCTTCGGCAGACGATTCCCGACGAGGCGAAGACCGACGAGCTCCTCGACATCATCGAGTGGCTCGGCGAACTCGTGCGTCAGGTCGACTCGTCGCTCCTCGACGAGTGGGAGGAGATGGTCAACCCGACCGAGGTCGCCTCGCACGACGCGATCGTGCCGCCGGTGCTGCGCACGCTCACGGGCAATCGCCGTGCTTTTCGCGTGCTGGTGCGCAACGAGCTGTTCCGGCGCGTGCAGATGGCGGCGCTCGACGACGCCGCAGGGCTCGGCGAGCTCGACGCCGCGGCCGGGTTCTCCTCCGTCGAGTGGGGCGACGCACTCGACCGGTACTACGACGAATACGACCGCATTGGCACCGGGCCCGCCGCTCGCGGGGCGGGCCTCCTCGTTGTCGAGGAAGGGCCCACGTCGTGGGACGTCCGGCAGATCTTCGACGACCCCGAGGGCGACCACGACTGGGGCATCACGGGCACGGTCGACCTCGCGGAGTCGAACGAGCAGGGTGTTGCGGTGCTCCGGGTGACTGCTGTGGGGCCCGTCGCCTCCGTCTGACCTCGCGTTTCTTCGCTTTCTGGGGTGTGTCCTTCGTTTTGCTCAGCGAGAAGTGAGCTGCGGGGATTCGCGCAGCCTGACGAGACCTGCTGCGTCGGTCAGAAGAGGGTTGCCGGCGGTTCTGGATCCTGAGCCGCCTCGGCGGAGACGGTCGTGACCGGCTTGCCTGGCCAGCCGGGGCCGCTCGGTACTGCGCGCCGCGCTTGGAAGGCCTCGGCGGCGGTGCGCGCCCGGATGTCGGCCGCCTCGTTCATCTCGTGCCCGACGTGACCCCGGACCCACTCGAACTTCACTCGACGACCCTGAAGTGCTTGGTCGAGCTCCTTGATGATCTCGACGTTCATCACCGGCTTGCCGTCGGCCTTGCGCCAGCCTTTGCGCTTCCAGCCAGCCATCCACTCGGTGCAGGCCTTGATCGCGTACTGACTGTCG
>JAODMX010000138.1 GCA_025464735.1 Frondihabitans sp.
TCCACCGAGCAGCAGCAGGCGCCGTCGATCTTCTCGCGCATCGTCGCGCGCGAGATCCCGGCAACCATCGTCTACGAGACCGAGACCGTCATCGCCTTCCAGGACATCGCTCCTAAAGCTCCGGTGCATCTCCTGGTCGTCCCCAAGACGGAGGAATACGCGAACGTCGTCGAACTGGCGGCCGGCGATCCCTCGTTGCTCGCCGAGGTCGTCGACGTCGCGTCGAAACTCTCTGCAGATCCTGCTCTGATGAAGGATTATCCGCGCGACCAATTCCGTTTGATCTTCAATACCGGCGAAGCCGTCGGTCAGACCGTGTTCCATGTTCATGCGCATGTCATGGCCGGGAACCTCCAGGAAGGCTCACTTGCCTAGTAGTTCCAGCAGCGACCTCTCGGCCTCGTCAGCTGTGGCCGACACCCGCCGTGTCGACCTCGTGATCGACGGCGTCGCCATGGTCCAGCTTCTCGGGCCCCAGGATCGTCTCCTTCGGGCCGTCGAGAAGCAGTACCCGCAGGTGCGGGTCCTCGTCCGGGGCAACGAGGTCGCGCTCGAGGGGCCGGCCGCTGATGTGGATCACGCGCGTGTGCTCGTCGACGAGCTCGTCGCGATGGTGAGGCACGGGCACGATCTCGGCCCCGCCGAAGTCGTCACGACAGATCGTCTCCTCGACGAGGGCAAGGGCCACCCGGTCGAGCTGTTCGGCACGCCGATCCTCACCAACAAGGGCAAGAGCATCCGGGCGAAGACGCTCGGCCAGAAAGACTACGTCGAGGCCATCGACGACAACACGATCACCTTCGGCATCGGGCCGGCCGGTACGGGAAAGACCTACCTCGCGAGGGCGAAGGCGGTCCAGGCGCTCCAGCGTCGCGAAGTCACCCGGATCATTCTGACCAGGCCCGCTGTTGAGGCTGGCGAGCGCCTCGGCTTCCTGCCGGGCACTCTGACCGACAAGATCGACCCCTACCTCCGGCCGCTCTACGACGCGCTCAACGAGATGATGGACCCCGAGGTGGTTCCGAAGCTCCTCGCGGCAGGCACCGTCGAGGTCGCACCTCTCGCCTACATGCGTGGCAGAACCCTCAACGACGCATTCGTCGTTCTCGACGAGGCCCAGAACACCACCCCCGAGCAGATGAAGATGTTCCTCACCCGTCTCGGCTTCGGATCAAAGATGGTCGTCACGGGCGACGTCACGCAGGTCGACCTTCCGACGGGCGCGAGCGGGCTCCAGCTGGTCACGCGGGTTCTGAAAGACATCGACGACATCCATTTCGCGATCCTCACGAGCGACGACGTGGTTCGCCACACGCTGGTCGCTCGCATCGTCGACGCCTACACCACCTTCGACGCCGAGAAGCAGGCGGCACAGGCTCGGCGTCAGGCGGAGCGCGAAGCGGCCACTGAGACCGCGGCGGTCCGGGGGAGCGTTTCGTGAGCATCGAGATCAACAACGAATCGAGCATCCCGGTCGACGAGGGCGCGATCCTTCGCCTGGCTACGTTCGCCCTCGATCAGATGCACGTCCATCCCGAGGCCGAACTCGCGATCGTCCTGGTCGACGAAGGGGCCATGGAGCAACTCCATGTGCAGTGGATGGACGAACCAGGTCCGACCGACGTCCTGAGCTTCCCGATGGACGAACTGCGGCCCGGCACCGAAGAGGAGCCCACGCCTCCGGGTCTCCTGGGCGACATCGTTCTGTGTCCCCAGGTTGCTACAGCCCAGGCGATCACGGCTGAGCACTCCGCTCTCGACGAGATGCTGCTTCTCACGACACACGGCATCCTGCACCTGCTCGGGTTCGACCATGCCGAGCCCGACGAGAAGGCCGAGATGTTCGGGATCCAGGACGGCATCCTCGCGGCGTTCGTCGACGCCGACCGCGCACACGGGTAGGCGGCCGAGATGATCGCGATCTTCATCACGGCTGCGGTCCTGCTGGTCGTGTTCGGCGGTGTCCTCGCGGCAGTCGACTCGGCACTGACTGTTCTCAGCCGACACGACCTTCTTGAGATCGCCGAGGCACGAAGGCGCGGGTCGCGATCCATCGTCGCAATCGCCGACGACGTGGGTGCACACGTCAACGCGCTCAACTTCGTCCGCGTGCTGGCTGAGACGTCCGCCGCGGTTCTCGTGTCGCTGTCGTTCGCATATTCGATCGCCGAGTGGTGGTGGGCACTGCTCCTCTCCGCGTTGATCATGACGGCGGTGTCCTTCGTGCTCGTGGGGTCGAGCCCCCGCAGCGTCGGCCGCGCCCACGCGCGCGGCATGATCTCGCTCTTCGCGGGGATGATCAGGGGCATTCGACTTGTTCTCGGCCCGCTCGCCGACGCCCTCGTCGCCGTCGGCAACTGGGTGACGCCCGGTCGGCCTCGCACCGCATCCTTTTCGTCAGAAGAGCAGCTGTTGAGCATGGTCGACGAGGCGACCGAGCTGGACGTCCTCGACGAAGACGACCGGGCCCTGATTCACTCGATCTTCGAATTCAACGAGACGGTGGTCCGTGAGGTCATGATCCCGCGCACCGACATGGTGACCGTCGACGCCGACGCCACCATCGAAGGTGCGATGTCGGTGTTTCTGAGTAAGGGCGTGTCGCGGGTGCCGGTGATCGGCCGAGACAACGACGACGTACTCGGCATCATGTATCTCCGCGACGCAGCCCGTTTTGTCTACGAACGGCGGAACAAGGCGGCAAGTCACGCGGCAGATCTGGCGAAGCAGGCGGTTTTCATTCCCGAATCCAAGCGGGCAGACGAGACCCTGCGCCAGATGCAGACCGACAAGAACCACCTCGCGATGGTCGTCGACGAATACGGTGGTATTGCAGGCCTGGTGACCCTCGAAGATCTGATCGAAGAGCTCGTCGGCGACATCAGCGACGAGTACGACCAGGAGGTCGTCGATCACCGCGAACTCTCCGACGGCGTCCACCTCGTGAGCGCACGGATGCCCGTCGATGAGCTCGGTGACCTCTTCGGCATCGAACTCGACGACGACGACGTCGACTCGGTCGGCGGACTGTTGACCAAGGCGCTGGGTCGACTGCCCGAAAAGGGTTCGCAGGTCACGGTCTCCGGGCTCGTCCTCACCGCCAACCAGACCGAGGGCCGACGTCGCGACCTCCAGACCGTCCGCGTTGAACGCGATCCGGCCCTGGCCGACAGCCAGGCCGCGTTCGCTGTCGAGTCGGATCGCCCTTCGACCGACAAAAACCAGACCCGATCACGATCGACCACAGACGAGCGGACCCCGTAGATGACGACTTCCCACCCAGCCGACTACCGAGCGGGATTCGTCTCGTTCGTGGGTCGTCCCAACGTCGGAAAATCCACCCTGACGAATGCGCTCGTCGGCGAGAAAGTGGCGATCACGTCGTCCAAGCCGCAGACGACCAGACGGGCGATTCGTGGCATCGTGCACCAGAAGACCGGTCAGCTCGTGCTGGTCGACACCCCGGGAATGCACCGTCCCCGCACCCTTCTGGGAGAACGACTGAACTCGGTGGTCCAAGACACGCTCGGCGACGTCGATGTCATCGGGTTCTGCGTGCCCGCGAACGAAAAGCTCGGCCCAGGCGATCGCTTCATCAACGAACAGCTCGATGCGTTTCCGCGCGCCAAGAAGGTCGCCATCGTGACCAAGATCGATGCGGCGTCGAAGGCTGCCGTTGCAGAGCAGCTATTGGCGGTGAGCGCGCTTCGCGACTGGGAGACCATCATTCCGCTGTCGGCGGTGAGTCGGATCCAGCTCGATACGGTCACCTCCGAGCTCATCCGGTTGCTGCCGATCTCCCCGCAGCTCTACCCCGACGAGACGGTGACCGAAGAACTGATTGAAGACCGGGTGTCCGAGCTCATCCGCGAAGCCGCTCTCGAGGGTGTGCAGGACGAACTTCCCCACTCACTGGCCGTCACGATCGACGACATCGTCGAGCGCGACGACCGTGACCTCGTCGAGATCTATGCCAACCTCTTCGTCGAGCGAGACAGCCAGAAGGGCATCATCATCGGGCACAAGGGCGCCCGTCTTCGCGAGGTGGGAGAGCGCGCCCGCGCCCAGATCGAGCCGCTCGTCGGCAAACAGGTGTTCCTCTCGATCCGTGTCAAGGTCGCAAAAGACTGGCAACGGGATCCCAAGCAGCTGGGCAGGCTCGGATTCTGAGAGCTGTCACGAGCCACTGCGGCGCCACGCTTCGCTCTACATCGGCCGGATGATTCCTGCCCCTCGCTGGTCGCGTGCGGCTGCGGAAGCGCTGACGCCAGGTCCCTGACCCCGTACGGTGGTCTGGTGATCATGCGCCGCGTCCCCACCAACCAGGTGGTCTTCGACATCGTCGTCGGCGTGCTCGTGGGTCTTGTGACGCTGCCGTTCGACGTGCATCAGAATTCGTGGTCGCTCGTCATCACGATCGGAATGGTCGTAGCCCTCGTCTTCCGGCGTCTCTCGCCGGCGACGGCTCTCAGCGTCGCGTGGGCCAGCGCGGCGTTCGAAATGCTCACCCTCTCGAACCCCCAGGTCTCGAACCTGGCTATCTGCGCGGTTCTCTACGCGTCGGCCGCGTACGGGAGCAACCGGGTCAAGTGGATCGGTCTCGGATCGGTCGGTGTCGGCGCCGCCATCGGCGTGTTCTACGTGACGTTCGCGCATCTGGCGATCTTCGGCGTCCCGCACGACCTGGGCGACGCGACCGAGCTCGTTCGTCTGCTGCTCCAAATCGGCATCGTGTTCCTCGGATTCCTGGCGCTGCTTGGCCTGCCCTGGGTCGGTGGCCAGTTGGTCCGCACCCGGTATGCGGCCCGAGAGAGTCGAGATGCGCAGCTTGCCGCCGAGCGTGAAGCGGCCCGTGCCGAGCGCGAAGCGACGCGAGCCGAGGGCGAAGCAGCACGCGCGGAGCGGGAGGCGGCGCGCGCCGAAAGAGATATCGCCGTCGAGCAGGAACGCAGTCGGATCGCCCGCGACATGCACGACGTCGTGGCACATTCGCTTGCGGTCGTCATCGCTCAGGCCGACGGCGCGCGCTACGCCTATCGTGCGGACCCCACGAGTGTCGAAGAGTCGCTGACGACCATTGCCGCGACAGCGCGGGAGGCCCTCGTCGAGGTCCGAGTGCTGCTCGGCCAGCTGCGGCACAGCCAGGGCGCGGCACCCCAGCCCGTCCTCGGCGACCTCGAGAAACTCGTCGAGCAGATGACGACGGCCGGGCTCTCGATCGATCTGCGCTCGAGCGGTGTTCCGGCGCAACTCGGGAGCAACCGCCAACTCGCGATCTACCGCATCGTGCAAGAATCTCTGACGAACGTCCTCCGCCACGGCGACACAGGATCGTCGGTCGACGTTCTCTTCGACTGGCGGCCCGACGACCTCACCATCGTCGTGGCCAGCACTCTCCTTCCTACGGCTCCGATTGATCCCGATGCTCTCACCAGCAGCGGGCAATTCCGGCCCGACGAGCGACGCGGCCACGGTGTCGTGGGCATGCGCGAGCGAGCGGCGCTGGCCGGAGGCACCTTGACCACCCACCAGGCGAACGGCAGGTTCATCGTCCGAGCCAACATCCCCTCCACCGCCTTGACCCAGGAAGTCCGACTCCGATGAGCGCCACCGCGATCGACACCGACAAGCCGTCAGCCGCCAGAACGATCAAAGTCGTCCTTGTCGACGACCAGGCCCTCTTCCGGGCCGGGATCCGGATGGTCGTCTCCTCGCAGAGCGACCTGGAGTTTGTGGGGGAGGCCGGTGACGGTCAGGAAGGCGTAGAGGTCGTGGCGCGCACGCGACCGGACGTCGTCCTCATGGACATCCGGATGCCGGTGATGGATGGGATCGCAGCGACCGCGGCCATTCTCGAGCAGGCGGACCGGGAAGGGCGCCCGGCGCCCCGGATCCTGGTGCTCACGACGTTCGACCTGGACGAGGCCGCCACCCGCGCCATCCGCGGCGGGGCCAGCGGTTTCGTGCTGAAAGACAGCGACCCCGAGTTTCTTCTCGCCGCCATCCGCACCGTGCACGCGGGAACATCGGTCATCGCTGCCTCCGCGACCCGCGAGTTGTTCGAGCATTTCGACGGCAGCGCCGGTGCGCCGAAGGTCGTTCCCGAGGCGTTCTCGTCGCTGACCACGCGCGAACGTGACATCTTCCAATCGGCTGCCCGAGGGCTCAGCAACAGCGAGATCGCACGGCTCGAGTACCTCAGCGAGGCAACGGTGAAGACTCATATCTCTCGGATCCTGGCCAAGCTGTCTCTGCGCGATCGCGTGCAGCTGGTCGTCTACGCGTACGAGCACGGTCTGACCGCCTGACGAGTGCCGCGGCTACGGCACGCCGGCCGTTCAGTGAATTGGCAAGGTCACCTTCAGGCAACGGTTCGATAGCAATCAGCCGCAGCACGGGGAATTCACAGGCACACTCACGGCATCATCGATCCGGCCCCTCGTCATACGGGGCCAAGGCACGCCACCAGACCGGTGCCTACGAAAGGATCGCACGTGTTCGCAGGCGACTGGATGTCCCGCATCTCCCTCGTCGCCCCGACGACGCTGACGGCGGCCTATGTCGTCGCCGGCGTCCTCGTCCTGATTCTCCTGAGCCGCCCCCGGAAGCGCAGTCGCTCCTGGTGGCGAGACGTGATCATCGGTGTCGTGCTCGGAGCGGCCATCGGTGGGACGGCGATCTGGATCGTCGGCGACGTGCTCAACGAGTTCGACGTGCCGCCGACCTGGGTCGACAGGATCTGGACGAGCGTGATGGTCGCCGGAGTCTGCCTCGGCGTGGTCAACCTCCTCTTCGCGCCCTGGGGGCGCAAAATCGTGGCGATCGTCGGAATCGCGGCCGTCGTGGTCGCGGGCGGCCTGGCGATCAACCGGGACGTCGGGGAATACCAGACGCTCGCGCAGGCGGTCGGAACCAACCAGAGTGGGCCCCTCGACCTGCCGAAGCCGAAGAACGCGGCCGACACCACGTTCGATCCGGCTCTTTACGCGACCTGGAAGGCGCCGGCGATCATGCCTCGCCGCGGTCGGGTCGGGTCGGTCGACATTCCGCCCACCCTCTCGCACTTCGCGGCGCGCGGAGCGCTCGTCTATCTCCCGCCGGCGGCACTCGTGGCGAGCGCGCCCGCGCTTCCGGTCGTCATCCTGTTGTCCGGCCAGCCGGGGAGCCCGAGCTCCGTGATGACCTCCGGGAAGGTGCCGTCCATCCTCAACGCGTTCGCGCGCAAACATCACGGCCTCGCTCCGATTGTCGTGGTGCCCGATCAACTCGGAGCTTCGAGCGCGAACCCGATGTGCGTCAATGGTGCTCTCGGAAACAGCGCGACGTATCTCCTCGAAGACGTGCCGAACTGGATCCGGACGCATCTGCACGTCGCATCGTCCCGCCAGGCCTGGGCCGTCGGCGGGTTCTCCCAGGGGGCAACCTGCTCGATCCAGTTCGCCACCGAGCATCCCGACCTGTTCGGCTCGTTCATCGATGTCTCGGGGCAGCAATATCCCACTCTGTCGACAGACGCTGAAGCGATCCAGGACGGATTCCGCGGGAGCGCGAAGGCGTTCGAGGCGGCCAAGCCGGCGACGGCGATGCGCGAGCACGAGCCGTACACCGATACTGTCGCGCTCTTCGCCGCAGGCGAGAACGACGCCACGTACCGTCACAACATGACGATCATGTCCGATCTCGCGCAAAAGGCGGGCATCAAGGTCACACGGTATATCTCGCCCGGCAGTGCGCACGACTGGACCACCGCATCCAACGGGTTTGCGGCAGGGTTCGGCCTCCTCTATCCGCGCTTGGGCCTGTCGAAGTCGGTCCTGACACCGTGAGCGGCGTCGACTTCGCGTCCGTGCCGCTGTTGGCGACCCGAACCCTCGTGATCGTTGATGTCATCGCAGCGATCCTCGTCGTCATTCTGTTCGTGCGTCCTCGCCGGAGGGGGCACTGGCGGCTGGTCGTCCTGCTGTCCCTCGTCGTGGGGGCCGCTCTCGGCGGCGTCACCGTCTGGTACGTCGGCGATGTCCAGAACGCCTTTGGCGTCTCACCCACGTGGGTCGACCGGATCTGGGTCGGCGCTGTCTTCGCCGGAATCTGCCTCGCCCTGGTGAACGTCGTCCTTGCGGGGTGGATCCGGAAGATCGTCGCCGTTGTCGCGCTCTTCGTGTTCGTAGTGGCCGGTGGACTCGCAATCAACCGTGACGTCGGGGAATACCTCACACCCGGTCAACTTCTGGGAACCACGACTGCGCCCGACCTCTCCCTTCCGAAGCCTCTCATCGCTTCAGGCACCGGGTCGATCGTCTCACTCGGAACCCAGTTCAATCCCTTCCTGTATCGCACCTGGCATCCGCCGATCACCATGCCGAAGGTGGGCACGGTCGGCCAGATCACGATTCCGGCTACGGTGTCGCACTTCGATGCCAGGAAAGCCTGGGTCTACATGCCACCCGCAGCGTTGGTGCGGGATGCCCCCGCATTGCCCGTCGTCGTGCTCATGTCGGGGCAGCCGGCGAGCCCTGGCACCGTAATGGTCTCGGGGAACATACCGTCGACTCTCGACGCGATGGCGGCGAAGAACCACGGTCTTGCGCCGATCGTTGTGGTGCCCGATCAGCTCGGGCCGAGCGAGGGCAACCCGATGTGCGTCAACGGCAAGCTGGGGAACAGCGCGACCTATCTCACGGTTGACGTGCCGAACTGGATCCGGACCCACCTTCACGTCGAGGCGGACCGACGGGCCTGGGTCGTCGGCGGATTCTCGCAGGGAGGAACGTGCTCGCTTCAGTTCGCTACCGGGGATCCGAAACTCTTCGGCTCCTTCATCGACGTCGCAGGCGAGGAGTACCCGACACTGGCCACCGATGCCCAGGCCGTGTCTGAAGGATTCGCCGGGAATGCTGCGGCTTTCGACCGTGCGAAGCCGGTCGAGATCATGCGTGCCCACAGCCGATACCCAGACACGGTCGGATTCTTCGCGGTGGGCCAGGACGACACGAAGTACGGTCAAAGCATGCGCGTCACCGCCGCCGCCGCCGAGAGCGCTGGAATAAAGGTCGTCCGCGACGTGATCGTGGGCAGCGGGCACGATTGGACCACAGCCACGAACGGCTTCGCGAGTGGCCTCGGCTATCTCTTCCCGCGGCTCGGTCTTGCGTCAGGGGTCCAGAAGCCGTGAAGAGAGCACTTCAGATCATCTTGTCGTGGGCACGAGCGCAACCGGTCAGCGTGATCGCCTCGATCGTCCTGATCGTCCTTGCCATCGTCTCCGGAAGTGCTCTTCACGGCCCCTCCGACGGGCTCCGCGATGCCATCGGGGCCGGTGTCGGCGACCACGACTCCGCCCACGCCTGGCTCGCGACCCTGGCGTCGGTCCTCTTCGCGGGCACTCTTCCCGAACTCGTCGCCACGGTGGTGGCCGTTCTCGTGCTCGTCGGTGCCGCGGAGCGTCGCATCGGGTGGGCCAGATCCGTCATCGCCTACATCGTCACGGGAGTCGTCGCGACTGTCATCGGCGTCGCCGTCCAGGCCATCGGCATCGCGATCGGCGAGGTCTGGGCCCTCGAAGTGGCCTACGACACGACGCTGCATCCCTTCACCCCGGCCCTCGGCACGATCATGGCCGCAAGCGCATTCGCTGGCCCCCTCTGGCGACGCAGGATCCGCTTGTTTGGTTTCGCCTCGATCACGACCTTCCTCCTGTACGACGGTCACCCTTCTGGGCTCTACGCGCTCTTCGGCGCCGTTGCCGGACTGATGCTCGGTCGGATCATGCGCCCCAGCCATCGGCGAGTGGAACGCATGTGGACGAGAAGCTCGCATCACGAGGCGCGGGTCCTGCTTTCCACCCTGGTGGCCATCACAGCCCTTGGGCCACTCGTGACCCTCCTCACTCGCGCGCCTGTCGGGATCCTCGCCCCGCTGGGTGAGCTCTTTGGCTCGGTCCAGCCATCGAGCGCAACCCTCGGTCTCTGCCGCCTGAGTGTCGCCGCTGACGCGCAGTGCGCCCACGATCTCGCGCTGGGTGGGCTCCACGGGCCTGGCACCATCGCGCTCAGCCTGCTCCCGTTGGTCACCCTTCTCGTCGCCGCCGCGCTGATCCGGCGGGGTCGCCGATTGGCGGTCTGGGTGGCGGCGCTCGTGAACCTGCTTCTCGCGGGGCTGTCAGCGCTTTACTACGGCGTTCTTCCGCTCACGACGGACGCGGCT
>JAODMX010000162.1 GCA_025464735.1 Frondihabitans sp.
GGTGAGAAATTCGACGCGGCGGCGGTCAAGACCGCGTTCGACGGCATCCAGAAGCTCGGCCCGCTTGCCTCGCTCGGTGCCACCTACCTGTCGGGGTATTCCGCAACGAAGGTGATCTCAGCCAACAAGGTCGAGGTCGATTTCAGTACTCCGAACGCGGCATTCCTGCAGGCGACGGCGACCACGACGCTCGGCATCTTGTCTCCGAAGTCGTATGCGATTACGCCAGCCCAGCGTGCGCTCGGAAAATTCTGGGGGAGCGGGCCGTTCATTCTGGACAAATACGTGCCCCAGCAGTCGGTCGTGCTCTCCAAACGCAAGGCCTACGACTGGGGTTCGTCGATCAACACGAACCGTGGAGCGGCCCACATCGACAAGCTGAACGTCACGTACATCCCCGAGGAGAGCGTCCTCGTCGGCAGCCTGACTTCCGGTCAGATCGACGTGGCCTGGGCACGGAACCCGCTGACCGCCGCCGACCAGGAGCAGATCACGGCGGCGGGTGGCTCTGTCAAGAGCGCTGTTCTGCCGGGGCTTACCTACAACGTGCAGGCGAACGTCACCGGAATCCTTGCCGATCCGGTCGTGCGATCGGCTGTTCAGAATTCCATTGACCGGACCACGTGGGCGAGCACCGTCTTCTACAAGAGCTACCCGGCGGCGACCAGCGTTATCGACTCTTCCACCCCCCAGTGGGCGGACCAGTCGGCCCTGTTGAAGTTCGACCCGAGCGCCGCCAAGGCGGCACTCGATGCGGACGGCTGGAAGGTTGGAGCGGACGGCCACCGCTACAAGGATGGCAAGGAACTCACGCTCGTCTCGCTCGAATCGGCCGCCTGGAACGGGTGGGACCTGCTGCAGAGCGAGCTGAAGTCGGTCGGCATCAACGTGCAGCAGAAGCTCGTTACGGTCGCGCAGTTCACTCCGCTGTCGATCAGTGGCAAGTGGGATCTGACCGGTACCTACTTCACGCGCGGCGACGCCGACATCTTGCGCACCTACTACGACCCCGCCGTTGTCAAGAAGGGTGCGAGTGCCGGCGCCTACACGCTGGATGCGTCGAATGGTGCGACGGTGAGCGCGCTCTTCGCCACGGAGATCAGTGAGCCGAATGCCGATAAGCGCAAGGCCGTCTTTGCAGAGATCCAGGCCGATCTCATCAAGTTCGGTGCGCTCTTCCCCCTGCAGAACCGCGTGCAGGTCGTCGGCATTGCCAGCAGAGTGCACGATCTGCAGTTCACGAACGAGAGCTTCCTGCGCTTGAACGACCTCTGGCTCTCGAAGTAACACCGCACTCTCGATAACGCAGGGCGACAGGGTAAAGGGCGACGAAGATGCTGGCACGATACATCGGAGGCAGGGTGGCGCAGGCTGTGCTCGTTCTGTGGGCCGCATTCACCGTGACATTCGTCGTCCTTTACCTGCTACCCAGTGATCCAGTGTCGATCCTGCTCGGTCAGGCCGCAGGGCCCGGCGCGACAGTTTCGCCGGCGGCCATCGCGAAGGTGAAGCACGAGTACGGGCTCGACCAGCCGGTCATCGTGCAGTACTTCCACCAACTCGTTGGTGCACTCCACTTCGATTTCGGAAACTCCATCTCGCAGGCTGAGCCGGTATCTCGACTGCTGCAGCAGGACCTTCCTCCGACACTCGCTCTCGCCGCCGCCGCGCTTTCGCTGACGATCGTGCTCGGTGTCGTGCTCGCGTTCGTCGCCACCTTCGTGCGGGCATCCTGGCTGCGCAGGATCCTCGAGCGCCTTCCCGCTGTCGGAGTTTCGCTGCCCACGTTCTTCGTCGGTCTGCTCCTGATTCAGCTCCTGTCGTTCACATTCCACTGGTTTCCGGCAGCAGGTTCGGTGGGACTCGCCACGCTCGTCCTGCCCGCGATCACGATGGCGCTCCCCTCGTCGGGGGTTCTCGCGCAGGTTCTCATCCGGAGCATTAACGACACCCTCGGCGAGCCCTATCTGACCACCGCCCGCGCCAAAGGGCTCGGGCGTTTCATCATCCACGCCAGACACGCGTTCGGAAACGCGGCGTTGCCAGCCCTCACGGTTCTCGGCCTGTTGTTCGGCGCGACCATGACGCAGGCGGTCGTTGCGGAGACCGTGTTTTCCCGAATCGGGGTCGGCAGGCTTGCCCAACAGGCCGTGACGGCGCAGGACATCCCCGTCGTCCAGGGAATCGTCGTGATCGCCGCGGCGCTGTTTGTCACGATCAACCTCATCATCGACCTGATCTATCCGCTACTCGATCCGCGCGTCGTCTCCTCGCCGCGCGTCGTCTAAGGAGCCAGCCATGAGTATCGACACTCGTTTCCCGATCGGCACGGATTTCGACTCTGCCCTGGTCCCGGATCTCGTCCTCGACCCATCGACAACCTCCGATTTCTCACTCGGCACTCTGGTGGGCGGGCGCGACGATACCGACAACCGCTCGCGTCGCCTGTTGATTAACGTCGTTCGGCGTCCCGGGGTCCTGCTGGCCGTGCTCTACGTACTGCTGGTCATCACTTCAGCGTTCGTTCCGTGGCTATTCACCCGCACCGACCCGAACGCGACGGTACCCGTCGATAAGCTGATGGCCCCGAGCGCCGCGCACCTCTTTGGCACGGACGAGCTCGGCCGAGACCTTTTCGCCCGAATGGTCAACGGGAGCGCACTGTCGATCGAGGCGACCCTGATCGCCGTCGCCATCGCGGTGGGCGGTGGCATCCTTCTTGGAGTCGTCTCGGGATTCGCCGGCCGCTGGATCGATGTGGTGCTCATGCGGTTCGTCGATGTGCTCCTCGCGATTCCGTCGCTGTTGTTGTCGCTTGCGATCGTGACGGCGCTCGGATTCGGCACCGTGAACGTCGCGATCGCGGTCGGAGTGGGGCTCACACCCGGATTCGCGCGGATCACCCGATCCGAGGTTCTGCGTATCAAGACGCATCCGTATGTCGAGGCCGCCAGAGGCGGTGGCGCGAGTTGGTTGAGGGTCGTGCTTCGCCATGTTGTGCCGAACTCGTGGGGGCCGGTCGTCGTGCTCGCTGTTCTCGACTTCGGCACCGC
>JAODMX010000169.1 GCA_025464735.1 Frondihabitans sp.
GCTCTCCCAGTCGAGAGCGATAAGGCCGTGTTCTCCGACGGCCTGAGGCGCGGAGAGATTCGTGAGGTGCTCGTGGATAGATACCCCCGCCTCCTTCGCTCCGTCGTAATAGCGAGCAGGAACCTGATTCTTCACGTACCAGGCGAAGATGTCACCGACGCCCGACTGGCCGGCCTCGTAACCGTAAAGCCCGTCGACGATGCCACCGTCGACCACGCCGCACATGCCGGGGACCTCGCTGAGCTGGTCGGAGTTCATCACGTGGCAGGTGCTCGTGCCCATGATCGCGACCATCTGGCCCGGCTCGACGGCCTGCGCAGCAGGCGCCGTCACGTGCGCGTCGACGTTGCCCACGGACACGTGGATGCCCTCGGGGAGGCCGGTCCATGCGGCCGCCTCTGCGGTCAGGGTGCCCGCACTGGACCCGAGCCGGCCGATCTCGTGCGCCACCTTGCTCTCGGCGAAGTCTTCGAAGTCGGGATTGAGTGACTTCAGGAACTCGCGACTCGGGTACTCGCCGTCCTGGAAGATGCCCTTGTAGCCGGCCGTGCAGGCGTTGCGGACGTACTTGCCGGTGAGCTGCCAGACGATCCAGTCGGCGGCCTCGACCCAGTGCTCGGTGGCCGCGTAGACCGCCGGGTCCTCTTCGAGGAGCTGCAGCCCCTTCGCGAACTCCCACTCGCTGGAGATCAGGCCGCCGTACCGCGGAAGCCAGGTTTCGCCTCGATCGCGGGCAAGCTCGTTGATTCGATCGGCCTGGCCCTGCGCCGCGTGGTGGCGCCAGAGCTTGACGTAGGCGTGAGGGTGCGTCGCGTAGGCGTCGAGTTCGCTCAGCGGCGTGCCATCCGCCGTGGTTGGGACCATCGTGCAGGCGGTGAAGTCGGTGCCGATGCCGATGACCTGGGCCGGATCGATGCCCGCGGCCTTCACGGCCTCGGGCACGGCGTTCCGCAGCACCTGTCGGTAGTCGTCGGGGACCTGCAGCGCCCAGTCGGCCGGGAGCCGCTCACCCGTACCGGGAAGGGTGGTGTCGACGACAGCGTGAGGGTACTCGTGGACAGCGCTGGCGAGCTCTTCGCCATCGGAGACGCGGACCACGACGGCCCGGCCGGAGAGGGTGCCGTAGTCAATTCCGATGACGTACTGGTCGGTCGGAATCGTCGCGGGAGGCGGTGGGGTCATGATGACGTCCTTGTCGTTGCAATGTTGAGCGCTCACAGTTTGCCATGTTAGCGCTCACTTTGGGAAGTGCCGCTGTCGCCGGTTGGCGGATCAGGAGTCTTGCGCGTGAGGCGTCGAGCGAGCGGGGCTGCCGTGCGGCACGAGGTACAGATCTCCTGAATCCGGAGCGCGCACGTTCCGCGAGGCGGCCGCGCGCCGGCCGGCGGCACGGGCCGGCCGCCGGCACGGGCCGGCCGCCGGCCGCGTGCGGCGCTGCGGAGTCAGGAGTTCTGTGCAGGCTCGCGCGGGGAGGCCGGGGCCGGCCGACCACGGGCGGCAAACGACCTGAGTTCGCGACGGGGCGGCGCGACCGGAGGAGGGGCCGCAGGGCGCGCCCGGCAGCAGGACAGCGGCTAGGACGCGGGGGCCGTCGACGCACGCACGACGAGGGCGGGCAGGGCGGCGGGAGTCGAAGCAGAGCTGGAGGCAGCGGAGGCGGCAGCAGCAACAACAGACCCGGTCAGGAGCAGCTCTTCGAGGGTCGCCATGATTTGACGTCCCAGAGCGGCGAAGTCCTGCCGCACCGTGGTCAGGGGAGGGATGAAGTGCGCAGCCTCCGGCACATCGTCGAAGCCGATGACGCTGACCTGGGCCGGCACCGGCACTCCGCGCTCGGACAGCGCATGGAGCACTCCGAGGGCCATCTGGTCGTTGGCGCAGAAGACGGCGGTGATGTCCTCGGCGAGGCCAAGGCCGATGCGGTATCCGCTCTCCGGCGTCCAGTCTCCGCGCAGCACCTCGGGGCTCTCCAGCCCGAGCCGGTCGACAGTCTCCCGCCAGCCGCGCTCGCGTTCGCGCGCATCGATCCAGTCGGATGGCCCAGCGATGTGCGCGATGCGTCGATGTCCGAGGGTAGCGAGATGCTCGGTCGCCAGGACGGCCCCGGCGTACTGGTCGAGCGAGACCGCCACGAGTCCGTCGTGGCCGCCACTGTCTGCGGTGACGAGAGGCACCGTGACGTCGACCGCCTGGATCGCTTCGATGGCGCTGGAGTCAGGAGCGATGAGCACGATCGCCTCGACGTTCTGGCCGAGGAGCGCGTCGACCGCCGCGCGCATACCGGTGCGCATCGACTCACGGTCGGACGGTCCGAGGGTGGCGATCGAGACCTGGTATCCGGCCTGCCGGGCGGCCCCGTCGAAACCCTGCATGATGCTGGAGGGGCCGAAGAGGGGGCCGCCGGTCGAGATGAGTCCGAGCGCTCGCGTCTTGCGGCTGGCAAGGGCTCGGGCAACGGCACTCGGTCTGTAGTTGAGTTTGGCGATGGCCTGTTCGACACGAGATCGGGTCGCGGGACGCACGTTCGGGTCGCCGTTGACGACGCGCGACACGGTCTGATGCGAGACGCCCGCCTCGGAGGCCACGTCGAAGATGTTCGCCACAGCGGGAGTCTAGGGCGTGCCACCAGATTGGTCGCAGGTGGTGGGCGGTCCGGCTTGGGCTTGTCACCGCGCGAGCAGGGCGTCGATTGCAGCGGAGGTCGGCGCGGTGGCGGCCCCGTGTTCCGCTACCGCGAGCGCTGCCGCCGCGTTCGCGCGCCGGGCGGCGTCCGCCAAGGACGAGCCGCGTGAGAGTGCCGCGCAGAGAACCCCGCAGTGCGTGTCACCCGCACCCGTCGTGTCGACCGCGGTGATGGCGAAGCCCGGGATCCGTTCCAGCGGGCCACCCGAGGTCGCCACCCAGCAGCCCTCTGCCCCGTCCCGGACGATCGCGGCGCGCTGCAACCCGGGGCTCGCTTCGACCAGCCGGGCGAGCAGCACGTCGGCACCGGTGGCCGCGCGCTCCGCACCGGTCATGAGGCGTGCCTCACGGGCGTTCGCGGTCACGATGTCGGCTCGGGCGAGGAGTCGCTCGAGCGGTTCGCGGGGCAGGGTTCCGATGAGGGGCGACGGATCGAACACGACTCGCACCGCGGTCGGCAGATCATCAAGCCAGTCGGGCACCGCACGGGCGTTCGACGGGTGGGCGAGCCCGTAACCCGAGACGACGACGATGTCGGATGCCTCGACTTCGACCCGGTCGAGCATCTCGCGGGTGAGCTCTCCCTCGGCACCGACGCGGGTGACGAAAGTGCGCTCGGCGGAGGCATCGACGAGGACGACGGAACATCCTGTGTCGAGGTCGGCCATCGTGGATCCTGCGAATGTCACCTCTTCGCGAGCCAATGCCGAGCGGACGATGTCGGCGAACGGGCCCGTGCCGACAGGGCCCAGGTGGACGGCCTCGAGGCCGTCGCGCTGCGCGGCGACCAGCGTGTTGAACGCTCCTCCCGCCGTCACGCTCGACGACGAGGCCAGCACGTCTCCACCTGCCTCGGGAAGGGCCGAGACCGCGAAGGCGATGTCGACGATGGCGTTGCCCGCGTGAAGGAGGCGGCTCACGTGGCACTCCCCTGCAACCGCAACGTGACGAGGCCGTCGACGAGCGGCTCCAGCCGGAGGTCGTTCACCCGGGTCACAGTAGTGACCGCCTCGACCGGCCAGACGTCGGATCCGTGGAGGGCGCCGAGAACCGCGCCGGCCATTGCTGCGATCGTGTCGGTGTCTCCGCCGAGGCCGGCCGCCTCACCGAGGGTGGCCCAGGGATCCAGGTCGAGAGACACCAGCGCGAGGGCCGCGACCACGGATTCCTGCGAGGCCACGGAGGTGCCGACCACGTCGTAGAGGGCGTCGGCCCGCAACCCGGGTGCCACCGTCGGCAGCCACTGCCGCGCCCAGTCGAGGCGGTCGGCGATCGATCCGCCGGCGATCCAGCTGCCGCGCGCTGCACCGAGTCGCGCGGCCGCCACGGCGAGGTCGAGTGCCTCGCGGACCGTCGCGCCGTCGAGCCCTGCGCTGACGGCGGCAGCGACCGCGGCGGCGCCGGCTATTCCGAGCCCCGTGTTGTGTGTCACCGCACTGGCGTCGACGACGGCATCGACGAGGGCCGGGAGGTTGCCAGACGGCGTCGCGATCCCGACCGGAGCGATGCGCATGGCGGCACCGTTGGTCGTGCCGCCCGATCCGGCCTCGCTCACAGGGACGCCGGCGAGAATCCGGGTCACCGCAGCTTTGGTGCTCGGCCCGAGGAGGTCGAGGGAGCCGCGCTCCTGCATGCCGCGCTCCCAGGCGATCAGGCGATCGGCGAACTCGCGCGGGTCGATGCGGCCGGAGCCGTCGACGAGCAGGCCACCCAGGAGGACGGCCTGTTCTGTGTCGTCCGTCACGGATCCGGCCGACATGCCTGCCGCAATCCTCTGACGCGGCCCGGCGCCGACGAATGTGGTGATCCGGCCGTAGTCCGCCAGGATCGCCTCGCGGGACATCGACTGCGTGGGCATCCCCAGCGCATCGCCGAGGGCCAGTCCGGTGAGCGACGCCAGAGCGCGATCGCGGAGCTGCGGCTCGCTTGTCATGCCTCCATCGTGTCATCGTTGTGCGTGGAGGAGCCCACCATGCACCCGATCTCGCTTGCCGCGGGCTTCGACGACGTCGTGATTCGGCTGCGGTCGTCGGGCAGCGTCTTCGCCGAAGAGGAGGCCGCGCTCCTCATCGAAGCGGCCACCGGAGGGGGTGACCTCGACGCTCTCGTCGCCCTCAGGGTGGCAGGGAAGCCGCTCGAGCAGATCCTCGGCTGGGCAGCGTTCCGGGGCCTACGAATCGCGGTCGCCGAAGGTGTCTTCGTACCGCGGAGCCGGACCAGCCTTCTGGTCGACGAAGCCCTCTCGCGCGCCCCAGGCGTCGTTCTCGACATTTGCTGCGGGTCCGGGGCGGCCGGGGCAGCTGTCGAGGCCGAGCGCCCCGAGGTCGAGGTCGTCGCCAGCGACCTCGACCCTCGGGCGGTCGCCTGCGCCCGCACGAACCTCCGGCACCCAGATCGGGTCTTCGAGGGCGACCTCTTCGATGCGCTGCCCTCGTCCTACCGGGGCCGGTTCGATGTGATCGTCGCCAACGCGCCCTACGTGCCGACCGACGAGATCGAATTCATGCCACAGGAGGCGCGACTCCACGAGCCCACGATGGCGCTGGACGGCGGAGCCGACGGCGTGGCTATCCAGCGTCGGGTCGCCCGCGGGGCGCCGGCCTGGCTCGCACCGGGCGGGGCACTCATCATCGAGACGAGCGTCCGCCAGGCCGATCTGACCGCCGCTCTGATGGCCGACGTCGGATTCTCGACCCGCATTCGACACGACGACGACCTCGACGCAACGCTTGTGATGGGAGTAGACCCTTACGAGTAGCGCTCACCCGCGATCGATCCGGCCCGTTCGACACCCGGACTGGGGGTACATTCACGGATGCAGGCGCCCCGGAGGCATCGACGCCCCACCAACCGGTCTGTAAACTGGGCCCAAATCGACCCGAAACGATTGGCATCCATGGAACCCGTGGCTTATTGGCGTGCTCTCCGAAAGAGCTGGATAGTGATCGTCGTTTTGATGATCGTCGGCTTGGCTGTCGGCTTCGGCATCGGCAAGGTGTTGCCCGACTCGTACAAGGCAACGACCAGCGTCTTCGTGTCGGCCACCCAGGGCTCGTCGACTACCGAACTGCAGCAGAGCGCCGTCTTCATTCAGGCTCAGGTGCAGTCCTATGCCGAGCTGGCGACGACACCTGCCGTGCTGCGCCCCGTGATCGACGACCTGCATCTCGACACGACGTCCAGCGAGCTCGCCAAGCAGGTGTCCGCGAGCAACCCCCTCAACACCGTGATCGTCCAGATCACCGTGGAGGAGTCGACCGGAGCCCAGGCGGCGCGGATCGCGAACAGCGTAAGCACCTCGCTCCGCACCGTCGCCTCCGCGCTCGCGCCGCAGACCCAGGCCCACACCCCCGCCATCCAGATGTCGATCGTCACGCCGGCCCAGACGCCGCCGCAGCCATCCTCTCCTGACCGCCATGTACTCGATCTCGTCGGCCTCGTGATCGGTCTTGTGCTCGGCATCGCTTTCGCGCTCATCCGCGCAGGAATCGACACTCGGATCCACTCCGAACAGGACGTCGAGCAGCTCACCGACAGTCCCGTCATCGGCCGGGTTCAGCGCCCTGCCCAGCGCGATTCGTTGATCCTGCGTGATGCTCCGACAGCGCCATCGGCGGAGGATTATCGCCGGATCCAGGCGACCCTCCCCTTCGCGGGAATCGACGGACCGGTCAGGTCGCTGATCGTGACCTCACCGTCGTCGCAGGAGGAGCGCACCACGTTCGCCGTCAACCTGGCGATGTCGTCGGCCGAGCGCTCCCAGCGCGTCCTCCTCATCGACGCCGATCTTCGTGATGCCGGCATCGGCGCCGTCACCACGATCGTGAGCACCCACGGGTTGGTCGACGTGCTTTCCGGCACGACCTCGCTCGAACAGGCCGTCGTGTCGTGGCACGGTGTCGACGTGCTGGTGGCCGGGACGATCCCGTCCAACCCGAACGTCGTCCTCGGCGCCCCGGCCTTGGCGAGCCTGCTCGCGGAGGCGCGTCAGAAGTACGATTTCATCGTCGTCAACACGCCGCCGCTGCTCCCCTACGCCGACGCTCTCGCCGTCGTCCGCGAAACGGACGGAGCTCTTGTGCTGGCCTCCGGCAAGCACACGACCAGGCAGCAGTTGCTTCGCACTCTCAACTCCCTCGACGGTGTGAAGGCGACAACGATCGGCGTCGTGCTGATCGACTCGACCTCCGTCGTGCGTGCGGCCAGGGTCGCCGGGCACGCGGAGGCACCTTCGCTGCACGGCGAGGCGACGCACAAGGAGCCTGAGCACCGAGAGTCGACGCACGAGGCCGAGCCTCACGTCGAGACGTCGGCGCCCGACAGCGAGCAGGACGAGCCCGCCCCCGAGTCCGACGACACCGCCGACGCAACCTCGGCTACTTCGAGCCGGGGAACCTCCGCGCGCGGCCTCTCGCCCCGCAAACGCACCGTAGGCGTGACCTCTGGCTCGCCCAAAGACGACTGAGGACCCAGGAACGCTTCGCACAAGTGCCGGTGGCTTCGCGGAATTCCGCGAAGCCCCCGGCACTTCCGCGATGCAACGCAGGTCGCTTAGGTCAACGAGCGCGGGCGTACTCGCCGTAGCGGTGCCCCCAGGCGCCCGAGACCATGCCGGCGCCGCGCGCCAGCGTGCGTGAGCCGCGGGCGTTCTGGGCCGTCGAGCGAGTGATCGCTCCAACCCCGATGCGGCCGAGTCCTCCGGCGACTCGCACGGCGCCGATGCCGGTCAGCCGTAGCCGTGTCCTGAGACGCGCCCACCCGCTGGCGAGCATGACGGAGGTCACGCTCCAGCCGTTCCCACTCGAGAACGCCCGCTGCAGAACCCATTCCCGGGTGAGACGCGCCACCGGAACGACATCGGTGACGACCGCTTCCGCGCACCAGAGCATGAGCCCGCCGCGCAGCACCAGCGTGCGGGTGAAGAGGGTGTCCTCACCGCCCGTGATACCCAGCGACACGTCGAAGTCGAGGCGGAAGAGGCGCACGACCGCAAGGTCGAGAAGGAGATTGTTGGTTGCTGCGACATCGATGACCGCTCCGGTCGCGAGACTCCGGCGACGGAAGAAACGGCCCGCCGTGATCCAGGCGTCGGGCTCCGCGTCGTAGCTCGACACGACGGGGCCGACGACAGCGGCGGCCTGCCGCTTCTCGAGCAGCCCGACGAGCGCTGCGAGCCAGCCGGGCGACGGGCGTTCGTCATCGTCGATGAAGGCGAGCAGATCGGATCCGGCGCTCTCGGTGAGGGCACGATTGCGCGCGGCGGCGATTCCCGGCGTCGGCTCGTGGACGTACACGACGCCCTCGTGCCCCGTGACCAGGTCGCGCGCGGAGGCGTCGGGATCGTTGTCGATGACCAGCACGCGCGCGTCGATCCCCAGAGGCATCACCGAGGCGGCCTGCTCGACGAGGAGAGGGAGCACCGCTCGGAGATCGCGAGGCCGCCGATAGGTGAGGACCGCGATGGTGAGGATCCGCGGCTGCCCACTCATCGGAGTGACCCAAGCGCAGCCGCACGGCGGCGCGCGGCGAGATCGCGCCGCACGTACCAGACGTCCGGGATCACCTGACAGACCGCGACCGAGATCGCCGACCCCATGATCGGACCGGCGGCGCCGAACGGCGCGATCAACAGGAGGGAGACGACGAAGTTGAGCGGAATCATGATGAGGATGGGCACGACCTGGAACTTCAGGCCCCGCTCGTCGGTCATGTACATGCCGACGGGGTACTTCGCCCCTTGCAGCCCGACGAACACGATGTAGGAGACGAGAAGGGTCAGACTGAGGTGGATTTTGCCGCCGGCGATGAACTCGACGAGGAACGGTGAAATGGCCGCGAGAAGGATCCCGACGAGCATCGCGCCACCACCGAACCAGAGTGTCGGGCGCATCGGCGAGTGGATCTGGCCCTGCGCCCTGGCGCGCGCGTAGATCGGCCAGAACGTGACGCCGGCGGCCTGAATCGTCTGGATCACGAGACCGAAGAGCTGCGCCGACAGGTTGTACTGGGCCAGGACGTGCGTGTCCGACACGTGGCTCAGGAGGAGGCGGTCGGTCTGGAGGACGAGCGTCACGGCGACGGTCTGCACGAGCATCGGCCACGCGACGTGAACGACCTTGATGCTCGGGTACTCGCGTCGCTTGAAGACGAGCTTGAGCGATTCACCGAACTGCGGGGAGATCGCGCGCGCGGCGATGACGAGGCAGATCACCGAGAGCAGAGCGTTCGCGACGAACGACACGACGGCGAGGAACGAGCCCGCCGGCACGCTGAAGAGCACGAACATGCCGATCACGAGAAGCATGACCGGGGCCACGACGGCCTGGCTCGCCACCTGCACGTTGGTCTTTTTCAGACCGATCAGGATCCGCTGGCCCACCACCAGGGGCAGCACCACGCCGTAGACGAGCAGACACAGCCCAGCCACAAGGTTGCCGCCCTGCATGAGGCCGTTGCCGAGCAGGAACGGCCACAGGTCGAGCGAGGTGATGACCACGGCGATCGCGACCATGATGCCGCCGGAGACCATCAGGATCCGGAGCGCGGTGACCAGCGTGCGGCGCACGTGTTCGTCGGTGCGGGGCTTGTCGGATCCGGCGATCGCATTGATCACGACCGCGGCGATCCCGAGGTCGGCGAACGGCAGGAGCGAGGGGAACGACGACAGCAGGCCGTACTGCACGTACGCCCCGGTGCCGAAGTGATGAATGATCAGGCGGCTGGTGATGATTCCGAGCACGCCCGACAGCGCCATGACGAGGACCTTGGTGACCGCCGTCGAACCGACCGCCTTCAGACCGCTCTCGCGGCCGCCCCTGTGGGAGCCGCCCCCGCCGCTCCCGGGCGACAGTTTTCGCCTGACGCTGTCGATGACGGTCACGAGGCCTTGCCTCCTCGGACGGTGGCCCTGGAACCCGCGCGCGCGCGACGGTAGGCCTCGACGTGAAGTTCGCCGGCTCGATCCCAGTCGCGCAGCGACAGGTCGGGGGTCTCTCCGCTCGTCGGGTCGACGGCGGTCAGAAGGGCGTTGGCGATGTCGTCGGGCTCGAGGTCACCCTCGTACTGACGCACCCATTGGGTGCCGACCTCGTCGGCGAGTCTCCGATTGACCTCGTTGGCCGGGACGAGCACGGGGCGCCCGAGCGACAGGGCCGTCAGGACGCCGCCGGAGTTGTGCATCTCCCGATACGGAAGCACGACGATCCGCGACTCGGTGATCTCGCGAACCAGCTCGGCATCGTCGAGGAAACGCAGGGAGAGCAGGATCCGAGGGTCCGGTTTCGCCAGCTCCTGGAGCGTCCGGCCGAGTTCTGGGCTCGAGGGGCGGCCGGACACGTGCAGCGACACGTCTCCCGGCACGGTGCGGAACGCCTCGACGAGCCCTTCGACCCCCTTGTAGCGGCGGATGAGGCCGACGAACGCGGCCCTACCGGTGACGGGCGTCGATTTCGGACGGGCTCGGAACCAGTCCCGGTAGTGACCGTGGGGAATGAGCGCTGACGGACGACCTTCCGGAACCGGTGTCTCGTCGTTCAGCCGGATCCAGAGGGCCGTGCGTCGCTCGATGAGCCCCAGGATCCAGTGCTCCCGCCTCGAGATGCCGGTGGGCCGTTCGAGGTTGTGCAGCGTTCTAACGATGGGAGTTCGGGTGACCGCCAGCTTCGCGACCAGCAGGAGCGTGAGCAGCTGCCGAACGACCTTCTTGAGCGGGCTCTGCCCCGAGACGAGGATCTCAGGCCAGTGCACGTGGAACACGTCGGACCTCGTCAGAAGGGCGGTCCGCCAGGAGAAGTTCCTCACCGAGACGCCCGGCACCGCGGCGAGGCTCTGCTCCAGCATCACCAGGTACGGATTCGTCGTCGGCCGGGGCCGCGGGAAGGACTGCTGCACCACAAGGGTGCTGCTCGTCCTCTCCGCGACCTCGGGCGACGTCGTCTCCGTCACCGTCACGGGGTCGTCGTGGCGCTCAGCTGGCTGACGCTGACCGTTTGCGGCGCGTTGGTGGCGCTCCCGGACAGGTAGCCGAGGACACCGACACCGCCGGCCTGCTGGAGCCCCGCGTACGAGTCGGTCGTGGTGACCTGCCAGGTCGTGGGCTCCGTCGTGCCCGTCACCCAGATCCTGGCCCGCAGCGTTGTGGGCGCCGTGCCGACCGCCTCGACGCGCACGCTGTAGCTCGTGCCCGCGGCCGCGGTGAGTCCGGTGATGGTCTTCTCAGCGACCAGAGTGGTCGCCGTCGCCGATCCTTCGTAGCCGAGGAGTGAGAGACCCACGGCTCCGGTGCTCAGGAGTCGCACCTGGGCGCGGTACTCGTTGTTCGTGGAGACGGCCCTCGGGATGGCGGACACGTACGTTCCCCCACCGGTGGGTGCCTTCGCGAGCGTGAACGAGAACAGCAGGTTCGAGCTCGTCTGCGAGGTGCCGTAGAGGTACGAGGCGATCTGCGTGCCCGCGGTCGGGAGGAGCAGGTTCCCGGCGTTGCCGGAGACCGACAGGTTGCTCGCCGTCCCCGCCTTCGTCCAGGCCCCGCCCGTCGTCGCCGTACCCCAGCCGCCTGTCACCGTGCGGTTGAAACTGTCGAGCGCGAAGGGCTGGATCACCGGCGAGGTCACCGTGACCGACTGGGTGCTCGTGGAGCTGAGCGAGTTGCTGTCGGTCACCTTGAGCGTCACCGTGTAGGTGCCCGCCGTCGTGTAGGTGTAGCTCGGCTTGGCACCGGTCGCCGTGCCGCCGTCACCGAAGGTCCAGGCGTAGGAGCTGATCGTCCCGCCGGTCGCCGTCGACGCCGAGGCGTCCGCCGAAACCGTGAGGCCGTTCGTGCTCGTCGTGAACACTGCGGTCGGGGGCGTCGGAGCCGAAACCGTGACCGACTGCGTCGCGGATCCTGTGGCTCCCTGGTTGTCCGTCACGGTGAGCTTCACCGTGTACGTGCCCGCCGTCGTGTAGGTGTGGGTCGGCTTCGCACCGGTCGCCGTGCCGCCGTCACCGAAGGTCCAGGCGTAGGAGGCGATGGTTCCGTCGGGATCCGACGATCCGGATCCGTCGAAGGCCTGCGTCAGCCCGGTTGCGGTTTCGGTGAACGAGGCGGTCGGAGGCACGTTCGCCTTGGTGACCGTCACCGACTGGGATGCGGTTCCGGTCTTGCCGTTCGCATCGGTCACCGTAAGCGTGACGGTGTAGGTTCCGGCCGCCGCGTAGGTGTGCGTCGCCGTCGAGCCCGTTGCCGTTCCTCCGTCACCGAAGGTCCACGCGTAGCCCGTGATCGCCGCGCTTCCCGCGGTCGACGCGCTGCCGTCGACCGAGAGAGCGAGGTTGGTCGCGGTCGGCGTGAACGCCGCTGTGGGCGGAACGACAGCGGCAGCAACCGTCAGGGACTGCGATGCCGTGCCGGTCAGACCGTTGCTGTCGGTCACCGTGAGTTTGACCGTGTAGGTGCCCGCAGTCGTATAGGTGTGCGACGGCGTCGCACCAGTGCCGGTCGTGCCGTCACCGTAGGTCCACGCGTAACCGGTGATGGTTCCGTTGACGTCGCTCGAACCCGTTCCATCGAATGCGGCGGAGAGGTTCGTAGCCGTCGCAGTGAACGACGCAGTCGGTGGCACGAGTGCCTTCGTCACCGACACCTGCGCACTCGACGTGGCCGTGGAGCCGTTCGAGTCCGTGAGCGTCAGCTGCACCGTGTAGGTGCCGGAAGCGGTGTAGACGTGCGTCGGAGCTGAACCGGTACCGGTGGAACCGTCACCGTAGTTCCACGCGTACGACGTGATCGTGCCGTCCGGATCCGAGGAGCCGGTCGCGTCGAACGCCACCGAGAGGTTCGTCGGTGTGCTCGTGAACGAGGCCGTCGGAGGAACAGCTGCGGCAACGGTCACCTGCTGGCTCGAGGTTCCGGTCACGCCGTTCGCGTCGGTCACGGTCAGCGACACCGTGTAGGTGCCCGCGGTGGAGTAGGCGTGCGTGGGCGTGGCGGAGGTACTTGTCGCTCCGTCACCGAAGCTCCACGCGTAGGAGGCGATCGTGCCGTTCGTCTCCGAGGAGGCCGTGCCGTCGAACTTCACCGACAGGAACGTCGGTGTCGCTGTGAACGACGACGTCGGGGTCACCGTGGCGGCTCCGGTGCCGAGCGCGTAGTGCTCCGCGATCGTCGAGGCGCTCAGTGCGTGGTCGTAGACGGCCGCTTCGTCGATGGTGCCGGCGAAGTAGGGGCTCGAGGAGCCCCAGGTCGGGTCCCCGCCGATCTTCCAGTACCCCGTGTAGGCCTGGGCCTTCGTCGTGGGATTGGTTCCGATGAGGTTGCCGTCGACGTACAGCGCCAGCCCAGCAGCGGACTGCGTCGCCGTCACGTAGTGCCAGGCGCCGTCGTTGTAGCTGCCGGGCGTCGTGATCGTGTTCGTCTGGCCCGTGTACGTGCCGAACACGAGCTGGCCGTTGTTCTGCATGTAGATGTGCCGGTCGTAGCTTGACGAGAGACCCGTCTGGCTATTGCCGAACCCGATGATCTTGCCGCCCGAGGTCGTCGTGGTCTTGAACCACGCCTCCACCGTGTAGACCTCCGGGTCGTTGAAGCTCTGCGAGCTTGTCACCTGACCCGAGGATCCGTCGAAGGTCGCGGCCGTGTCGGAGTTCTTTGCGAGCGCTCCGGCAACTCCCTGGGTGACGCCACCCGAGTAGACGCCGTCCGACGAGTTCGGGCCGGAGTCATGAGCCGTCGTCGAGCCGACAGCGTCGTCGAGACGGTAGTAGAGCGACGGGCTGTCCGTGAAGACCTGGCTGCCGTAGGCGTCCTTCGGTGCGACCGGGATGGTCGAGATGTTGCCGGCCGCGACCCACTGGGCGTTGACCTGAGCGCGGCTCAAAGCGGTCGGGTACACCGAGACGTCGTCGATGTTGCCCGCGAAGAACTGGGCGCCCGACCAGGTCGAGTCCCCGCCCACTCGCCAGTAGCCGTTGTAGACCTGCGCGGTCGTGATGTTCGACTTCGTGCCCACCAGTTTGCCGTCGACGTAGAACGTCATGCCCGCCGAGCTCAGCGTGCCGATCACCTGGTGCCACTTGCCGTCGTTGAGCGCCTTCGGGCTCGTGAGAATCTCGGTGTTTCCGTCGTAGACGCCGAAGTTGACGTCTCCGTTGGTATCCATGTAGAGGTGACGGTCGTAGTTCGACGACGTGGTCGTGTTCTGGTCACCGAAGCCGGTGATCACACCTCCCGCTGTCGACGTGGTGTTGATCCACGCCTCGACGCTGAACGTCTGCGGCCCGGTGATAGCGCTCTGCGTCGCCGCGTAGCCGGTACTTCCGTCGAAGGTGGAAGAACCGCTTCCGTCCGACGCCGATCCGCTCGCTCCCCGGGTGACACCACCGGTGGTCACCATGTCGTTGTAGCCGATGTTGTCGTAGACGTTGGTGCCGCTTGCCTCATTGAAGCGCCAGAGAGAGCTCGCGCCCTGAGAGGCCACGGTCGAGACGTAGTTCGATGGACTGGCCGAGGTAATCGTCACATAAGCGCTGTCGCCCTTGACGGTGTTGCCCAACGGATCCGTTGCGCTCACCCGATAGCTGTACTGCACTCCCGGCGTCAAACCCTTGTCGACGAACCCGAGCTGCGGCAGGTTCCAGAAGGTCGACTGAGCCGTGGTCGTGTAGACCGGCGTCGCGCCACCGTTGCGGTAGACGTTGTAGGTGAGGTTTTCGTTGTCACGATCCCAGTTGGCGGTGAAGCTGACACGGGCGGTACCCGACGTGAGCGAGACGACCTTCGGAACGAAGTTCGCCCCGGTGACCATCGGGCCCTGCTTGTTGGTGGAGAGGGACGACACGGCGAAGCGGGTCAGGCCCTGCTGTGCAACTCCGTTCACCGTCGTGAACTCGCCGCCGTAGACCACGTACTTGGAGTCGGTCGACGCGGCGACGCTCCACGGTCCCTGCGACTGACCGGTGAACGTTCCGGTGTTGAAGTCGGGGAACCAGTTAAGGAGGGACGGTGCCGGCTGACCCGCGAAGTTCGCGTAGGCGGGCTGGTACGGGTCGGTCGTCGTCGTCTGCGTTGCTGCGAGGCTGAACGCCAGGGCGCGGTGGAAGGTCCAGTTCGGCTCGGTCTGGGGGAATCCGCCGATGTCGCCGCAATAGTGAGGGTGCCCGGCGACGTATTCGGCGTCGTTGGTCACGGCCGTCGAATAGGTGTCACCGTGGCAGCTCGCGAGCCAGGTGAGGTTACCGGCCGACCAGTCGGCACGGAACGACCCTTCGACGTTGCCGCCGGATCCGAAGACGAAGCCCGAGCCGTACAGCCCGGTGGAGTCGGCGGTCAGGCTGGTGATGCCGGCGTTGACGCCGCCGTCCTGGACGACCGTGTTGACGTTCCAGGGGAGAAGCGCCGCCGAGGTCGGGTCGACGGCAGCGAGCCCGTACCCGGGGTTCGTGGAGCCGTTCGCACTGGTGAAGCTGCCGCCGAGGATGACTTTCGAACCGTCGGGGTCGACCGCGATGGCGGCGACGGTGCCGCCCTGCAGGTTCGGCGACCAGGGCAGCAGGGCGCCGGTCGACGCCGAGGCAGCAGCCGCGTAGGTGCGAACGGAGCTACCGACGCCGCTGAAGTTGCCGCCGAAATACACCGTCGACCCCGAAGTGGCGATGGCGTTGACGGTCGCGTTCGGTGCGACCGAGAACGTCTTGATGAGCGCGCCCGTGGTGGGGTTCAACGCGGCGATCCGGTACGCGGCCGTGCCGTTGACCGTCGTGAACTGCCCACCGACGTAGAGCACCGAGTTGTCGGGCGACAGCGCGACAGCCTTGACCTGACCGTTGAGCTGCGGGTTGAACGTGGTGATGAGGGCGCCGGTCGTTAGGTTGTAAGCCAGGAGATCCGGCTGAGCCGTGGTGTTCGTTCCGGCGGCCGACCCGTAGGGGCGAACGGTCGACCAGTTGCCACCGGCGTAGACGACGTTGCCGACGATCTTCTGCGACCAGACGACACCGTCGATCTGCGGCGTCGGTAGGGCGTCAGCCGTGACCGTCGTCGGAGTCGCCGGATTGGTCGGATCCACTGGCGCGCTGTCGGCCATCGCCGGCGAAGCCGCAAAGAGTCCACCGGCAATCACAGCGAGTGTGGCGAGAGATGCGGTGATGACGGTACGAAAACGCGACGGCGCGATTTTCCCCATGGGGATGCCTCATTCGGGTGGGTAAGCCGTGAATTTCGGGTTCACGTGTTTTTCCGTGAATTTCGGGTTCACGTTCGCCATGAATTTCGGGTGTCACAGCGATATCACGACTATAGGTGACCCCCACTCCGGCCACATACCCCCCAACGGGGGGCCGTTCCGCCCCGCATCCACCCCTAAGACCAGAGGTCGAGCTGAACTCAGGACGGCACGTTACCCGTGAACGCGACGATCGGGGTGCCCGCACGGTAGTCGAACGAGATGGCTACGTCCTTGCGATCCGATTTCGAGAGGGTGAACGTGTAGACGGCTGTCGCCGACTTGCCGGCGGCGAGACTCGTCGGAAACGGGGTTCTAGCCGAGAGGAGTTCGTCGGCGGGGGTCTTCGCCGTTCCGGAGGTGACGTTGACGACGGCGGTCTCGAGCGACACGGTCGACGAGCCATCGTTGGTCACGGTCACATCGAAGCGGATGGCAGGGCCGGAGATCTCGCCGACGCCGGACGCCTTGCCGGT
The DNA here is from genome assembly GCA_025464735.1 of Frondihabitans sp. The sequence goes on from JAODMX010000169.1 coordinate 16,358, forward strand.
CACGCTCTGGATGTTGGAGACGTGGACCACGACTCCGGGCCGAGGCGTGGCCACGGCGTCGAGAGGCACCGTCCCGCCGCCGGAGTGGTGCGGCGCGGTCGAAGCGGGAGCGGAAGGATGCGGCGAGGGCCGCGCAGGCGGCGTCGCCGCACTGCTGCTGGATGCCGATGAGGACGGCTCGGCGGCAGCACCCGACGACACGGGCTTGCCCGCTGAACCGCCCGAGACGGCCGACACGATCAGGAAGACGACTACTGCGGCGACGACGATCGCGGCGACCACGATGACGATGATCGTGGGGCGGGAGCGCTTTCTTCTGGATCCGTCGCTGCCGTCAGCGGCTTCGTTGTCGGCCATTCCGGCTCCTTGACATAGCGGTGGTGTCGGGTTGCCCCACCTCGGGCCCCTGAGACTACCGGTAGCGCCACCAGGCCGACGGCCAGGACGATGGAGGTGAGGCTCGACAGGAGCGGCCCGAAGAACAAGAACCAGAGGCTTTGGGCGACGACGAACATCATGAGGCCGGTCGCGTGGCGCTCGGCGATGTGCTTGGCAACGCACCAGACCATCACGGCGGCGAGGAGCAGCGCGAACGCGA
>JAODMX010000179.1 GCA_025464735.1 Frondihabitans sp.
GTAAGTGTCGTAGACGTGGAAGTCGAGCGGCGGCGAAGCGAGGATGACACCGGTGAGGCCACCAAAGGTGAAGGTGATCAGGAAGCCGATGGCCCACAGCATCGGGGTTTCGAACGTGATCGACCCCAGCCACATGGTGACGATCCAGTTGAAGATCTTCACGCCGGTCGGCACCGCGATGAGCATCGTCATCAGGGAGAAGAACGGCAGCAGGACGGAGCCGGTGACGTACATGTGGTGCGCCCACACCGTGACGGACAGTGCGGCGATGGAGATGGTCGCGTAGATGAGCGTCTTGTAACCGAAGATCGGCTTTCGGCTGAAGACCGGGAATACCTCGGACACGATGCCGAAGAACGGCAGAGCGATGATGTACACCTCGGGGTGACCGAAGAACCAGAACAGGTGCTGCCAGAGGATCGCACCGCCGTTGGCCGGATTGAAGACGTTCGCGTCGAACACCCGGTCGAACCCGAGGCCGAAGAGTGCGGCGGCGAGCACCGGGAACGCCATGATCACAAGGATCGACGTGACCAGCGTGTTCCAAACGAAGATCGGCATGCGGAACATGGTCATGCCGGGAGCACGCATCGTGATGATGGTCGTGATGAAGTTGACGGCGCCGAGGATCGTCGAGAATCCGGTCAGGGCAAGACCGAAGACCCAGAGATTTCCGCCTAACCCCGGCGTGAACGTCGTATCGGAGAGTGGAGCGTAGGCGAACCACCCGAACGACGCCGCACCTTGCGGGGTGAGGAAGCCGGCGATCACGACGAGGGCGCCGAAGAAGTAGAGCCAGAAGGCGAAGGCGTTCAGGCGGGGGAACGCAACGTCGGGGGCACCGATCTGCAACGGCATGATCGCGTTCGCAAACCCGGAGAACAGAGGCGTCGCGAAGAGTAGCAGCATGATCGTGCCGTGCATCGTGAACAGCTGGTTGTACTGCTCTTTCGTGGCGACGACGTTGAGACCGGGCTCGAACAGCTGAGCACGAATGACCAGGGCCATCACCCCGCCGACGAGGAAGTACATGAACGACGTGATCAGGTACAGATAGCCGAGCACCTTGTGGTCGGTAGACGTGATCCACCGGACGGCGACATTGCCCTTACGGCCGACGCGCGACGTGTTGAAGTTCTGCCCGGAGGGCTGACCACCAGTGGCGGGGCGGGTTGCAGTGGCTGAGCTCATTGAACGCCTGCCTTACTTACTTGTGGTGCTGTCGGCACCTGCGGCCACGGGAGTCGTGTTGGTGGGGTTGTTGGTGTTCGTGTTGTAGTTGCCACCAATGTCTCCGACCTTGCCCTGCTTACGGAGCGAAACGAGGTAGTCCTGGTAGGCGGCGGGCGAGACGACCTTGACGTTGAAGAGCATCAACGAGTGGTACTCACCGCAGAGCTCGGCGCACTTGCCGGCGTAGGTGCCCTCCTTCTCAGGCGTGAAGTATTCGTAGTTCGTCTTGCCGGGAATCATGTCTTTCTTGTACAGGAAGTCGATGACCCAGAAGTCGTGAATGACGTCGCGCGATTTGAGCACGAGCTTCACCGTCTTGCCCTTGGGCAGGTAGAGCACGGGAAGCTTTGACTCGTCGACGTTGCCGTTGCCCAGCTCCTGTGCCTGGATGCCCTGGTAGTACACGCTCTTGCTGGGATCGGAGGTGTCCATGTAGTTGAAGTCCCACGCCCAGCGCTTGCCGTAGACGGTGATCGTGGCGTCCGGGTTCTTTGTGGCCTGCTCGATGTTGGCCTGGTCGCGTGCGGTGAAGAAGAAGAACCCGAGCACGTGGAAGAGCGGGACGATCGTGTAGAAGATCTCGATCGGCATGTTGTACCGGAGCTGGACCGGCAGACCGGTCTGGTTCTTGCGACGGCGGTAGACGACGACGGCCCAGATGATGAGCGCCCACGTGATGATGCCCACGCCGAGGAGAACGATCCAGGAGGTGACCCAGAGGCCGATGACGCTGCTGGTGTGGTTCGTCACACCCGCCGAACCGGGAAGCCAGCCCTGGAGCTGCTGCTGAGTGCACCCGGATAGAGCGAGAATCAGGATGGCGGCCGCTGGAAGGGCTGCCCATCGAAGACGGCGATTAGAGCGCACTGTTACCTCTCGGATGATGCGAGTTGGGGCATGTTCCGGGCTCACAGTAAGAAGCGGAACAATCCAAGCCTACTCGCAGCAACGCACCTCGTTTTGCAAGCCGGGCCGAAAACGTCGAAGGGAAACCACCCGTCTGGATGGTTTCCCTTCGATCGCTGAATGCCGCCTTAGTGGAAGCTGTCACCACAGGCGCAGCTGCCCTGAGCGTTCGGGTTGTCGATCGTGAACCCCTGCTTCTCGATGGTGTCTTCGAAGTCGATCGAAGCGCCGTCGAGATAGGGGACGCTCATCTTGTCGACGACGACCTCGACCCCATCGAAATCAACGGTTGCGTCGTTGTCGAGCAGTCGCTCGTCGAAGTAGAGCTGGTAGATCAGCCCCGAGCAACCGCCGGGCTGGACGGCCACACGGAGGCGGAGGTCGTCACGCCCCTCCTGCGTGAGGAGGCTCTTGACCTTGTCTGCGGCGGCGGCGCTGAGCCCCACGCCATGTTGCTTGACGTCGAGAGAAATGGGCGCGTCAGGTGTCGACGTGTCGGTGAGTGCGGTGGCGGTGTCAGTCATTGCTGCCTCCTTCGAGCCGGTGGGCGTGAGTACACGCTGCAACTCAGTCTAAGCAGGTCGGCCCCGACCGTCGAGCCTCGCGAGCAGAAGAGCTTCGCTGAGGATCGAGCGGTGGAACACGCCGAGGTGCTGGGACTCGTTGGGACTGTGTGCGCGGGTATCGGGATCCTCGACGCCGGTGACAAGGATCTGCGCGTCGGGGAAGACCTCGGCGAGAACCGAGATGAAGGGGATCGAGCCGCCGATGCCGGTCTGCAGCGGAGCCTCGCCCCAGGCCTCGGTCAGGGCGGTCGTGGCCTCGGCCACCGCCCAGCCCGACGTGTCGACGAGGAACGCGG
>JAODMX010000521.1 GCA_025464735.1 Frondihabitans sp.
GAGCGACGCCCAGACGCTCGCGAGTGGAATGTTCCACGGCCTGGCACTGGGTGAGGAATCCGAGGCGATGCCCGCGGTCGCTCTCGCCTGGAACGTCGGTGGGATGGGCGTGCACTGGACGGCCGCGACACCGTGGCCCGAGGGCGACGAGGTCTTCGACTTCGGCGACCACGCCCAGTGGGACGCCGATCTGGCAACGGCGCGAGACCTGCTCGGGGTGGTACGCGCGGGGATCGGACCGACGGAACCAGGGCAGATCGTGCTCGACGTCCTGCACCGTCGCTACGAGACCGTGTCCGATCCGGGACGTGAGCCGCAGCCGATGCCGATGGCGGTGGATCCTTCGCCCCTCGGACGAATTCGGCGGACAGGACCGAGCGTCATCTTCCCACCGCTGGGCACGGGCGACGACGCCGAATTCACCCTCTTGCCGCGCACTCTCGTGACGTCTCTGATCGTCGACGAGGGAGTGACCCGCGGGGCTGTTGTCCGCGATGTCGACACCGGCGCCGAGCGCGAGATTCTCGCGAACGTTGTTGTGGTCTGCGCCGACGCCGTCCGGACCCCGCAACTCCTGTTCGCCTCCGGTCTCGGATCCGACGCGGTCGGGCGCTATCTGAACGAGCACGCGTTCATCACGGGGCGAGTACTAATGGACCTCGATCGCTTCGGCCTCTCGCTCGAGGCCCTGCCGCGGGTTCGCGAGGCCGAGTTCGCCACCGATTCGCTGTGGCTCCCCCAGAACGGTGCGGGGCAGCCGTTCCACGGTCAGATCATGAACACCGTGTTCGTCGACGACGACGATCACGCCCTTGCCTACAGCGTCGGCGTCTCGCTCTACGTGCCGGTGGAGTCCAGGCGAGAGAACCGGCTCTCGTTCTCGTCCACCGAGACCGACCTCTTCGGCCTGCCCCGAGTGCGATTCCAATTCGACTACTCCGACGCCGATCGGGCACTCATCGGGCGCGCGGTCGAGGAGATGACCGACATCGCGTCCGAGTTCGGTGAGCTGGATCCGGCGACCGAACTCGCCATCCTGCCCCCCGGCTCGTCACTGCATCTCACCGGCACCGTTCGATCCGGCCCCGTCGACGACGGCACCAGCGTGTGCGACCCGGAGGGACGCATCTGGGGCGTCGACAACCTCTTCGTCGCCGGCACCGGCGTGATTCCGACGCCGCTCGCGTGCAACGCCACCCTCACCGGAACGATCACCGCCGTGCGCGCGGCCCGCGCCATCAGCACCCTCCTCTCAGCACCGACCTCTCAGGAGAATCATGAAGATCACGACGCTCGCCACCTCCCTCACCCTGCAGCTGCCACCGTGGATTGAGGATGCCCTGAAGCACGTACCCGAGTCACTGCCCACGACCGAAGAGCGGATGGCGCTCGTGCACGCCCTCGCGGACCGCAATTGGCGCGAGGGCAACGGCGGGCCGTTCGCCGCCATCGTGGTGGAGCGTGAGACCGGTCGGATCGTCTCGGTCGGCGTCAACGTCGTGCTCGCCAGCAACGTCTCGTCGGGTCACGCCGAGGTCACGGCGCTCGGCCTCGCGCAGACGGCCGTGGGCGCCTGGGACCTCGGCGGTGCCGGGCAACCCGACCACGAACTCGTCGTCAACTGGCGACCGTGCATCCAGTGCTACGGCGCGACCATGTGGTCGGGCGTCCGCTCCCTTGTCGTCGCAGGATCCGGCCCCGAGCTCGAAGAGATCTCGACCTTCGACGAAGGCCCGTTGACCGCCGACTGGGCGGAGGAGTTCGAACGGCGCGGGATCGCGGTCACGCAGGACGTCCTCCGCGACGAAGCCCTCGCGGTCTTCCGCAGCTACCGCAAGGCGGTCGACACCGAAGGCGCGCTCGTCTACAACGCCCGCTCCGCCGACCACTGATCCGCTCTTCCCTCAGAAAAGGACCCCCGAATGACCGACAGCCCCAGGCTCGCAATCTCCCGCAACAAGGTCGCCCTCAACGCGATCCAGTGGATCAACGTCAAGGCCGACCCGAACGACCCCACGAGCGAAGACCTCTGGCTCTACGCCGAGCCCACCTTCCGCGACGACTATCCGGGCGTGCTCGCACAGGTGCGTCAGGCCGGATTCAGCGCCGTGATGATGGAGGTGCTGGCCAGCCAGACCCTGCAGGACTACCGGCGCATGATCGACGAGGCGCAGCTCACGCCGGCCCCCGGTTACGCGAGTATCGCCCTTCCCGAAGACCACGGAGTGTCCCTCGCAGACCCGGCCGCGAAGATCCGCTGGCTGGATGGGATCCGACGAAAGGCCGAGGAGTCCAACTTCTTCGGGCTCTCAACCGTCTTCATAGCCCCCGAGGTCGCCTGGTTGCCGGGATTCACCCGCACCCTCGAAGCGAGCGCGGTCGGAGCCGCCTTCGACGCGGGCCGACTCGACCGAGTGATCGACATCGTCGGCGTTGCCGCCGAGACGCTGAAGGCCGAGGGGGTGCGCGCCGGTCTGCACAATCACGTGGGCACGTGGATCGAGACCGAGGCGGAGATCGACAAGGTTTTGACCGATATCCCGGCCGACCTCCTCGGCGCCTCCTTCGACATCGGACACCTCGCCTGGGCCGGAATCGACCCGACGGCGACGATTGCCCGCTACCGCGATCGCATCGTCGACCTGCACATCAAAGACCTCGATCTCGCGGTCGCCGAGGCAAGCCGGGTCGACCCTGCGCCCTACACCACCACCTCCGACCGGGGGCTGTTCCTCGAGCCCGGGCTCGGTGGCATAGACATCGCCGGCGCCCTCGCCGAACTGCCCACCGACTGGGACGGCTGGGTCATCGTCGAGGTCGACAAGGCCTCGATGGAGCCCTTCGCGAGTGCCGTCGAGAGCTGGAAGTGGGTCGACGGCCACTTCGCGTAGTTCGGACGGGGCCGGCCACCCCGGCGGTGCGGCCGCCGCTGGCGCGCAGGGGCCCGTCCCGTTCCGGGATCAGGAAATCTGTAGGCAGTCCGACGGCACAGCTCCGCGCCAGCGGCATCAGCGTGCAGATCTCCTGACTCCGCAACGACACTCGGCCGCGACCTGTCCCCCGTGGGCACCCACACAAAGGCCCAGGCCTCCGTCCCGCGCTCGCCCGTCCTCCTCCGTCGCGGAATCAGGAGATCTGCGCGCAGACCGACACCGGAACTCCGCGCCAGGGGTCTCCCAGTGCAGATCTCCTGACTGGCGCACAGCGCGCAGCTGAGACCACCGCTGCCCGAACAGACAAAAGGCCCGGCCCCG
>JAODMX010000276.1 GCA_025464735.1 Frondihabitans sp.
GCTGCGACGGGTAGGCGGGGTCGGGCCGGTAGTTGTCGAGAGAGGCGTGGTCGAACTGACGCGGGGGAACGAGGTGGGCCACGATCTCGGCCGCCGAGATGCTCGGTGCACGGTCGGTGAGGGAAACGACTGTGCGGGTGGTCTCCTGCGCCATCGAGCGTGGCCTGCCTATCTGCTTCGGATTCGTGGGCCGTTAGGGTCTTTCTGAGAACACAGGGCCTCGACGGCATAGACGAGGCAGGCCTAGCGTTGTCAGAGAGGTCCGGCGGCGTCCAGTTTACCGCCGGTACCGACATGTACGAGTCGCCCCGAAGGGGGTGACGACAGGAGGAATGATGTCCGTCGATCGCGATCCGTCCCCGAAGTTCACCGAGTACGCCCACCCGGAGCGTCTCGTCTCGACCGAGTGGCTCGCCGCTCACCTGGGCCAACCCGGCCTCGTGGTCGTGGAGTCCGACGAAGACGTGCTTCTGTACGAGACCGGACACATTCCCGGGGCGGTGAAGGTCGACTGGCACCTTGACCTCAACGATCCGGTCCAGCGCGACTACATCTCCGGCGAGGCATTCGCCCGGCTTCTGGGCGAGCGAGGCATCGACCGTGATGCGACCGTCGTGATCTACGGCGACAAGAACAACTGGTGGGCGGCGTACGCGCTCTGGGTCTTCACCCTGTTCGGGCACGAAGACGTGCGGCTCCTCGACGGAGGCCGGGCCAAGTGGGAGGCCGAGGGTCGCGAGTACACGCTCGACGAGCCGTCGTTCCCCGCCGTCGAGTACCCCGTTGTAGAGCGCGATGACACCGTCATCCGAGCCTTCAAGGACGACGTCCTCGCTCACTTCGGCAGCCCGCTCATCGACGTCCGCTCCCCCGAAGAATTCAACGGCTCGCGCACGACCGCGCCCGCTTACCCCGAAGAGGGAGCGCTTCGCGCCGGCCACATCCCGAGCGCGCAAAACGTTCCCTGGGGCAAGGCCGCTGCCGAGGACGGCACATTCCGGCCTCTCGCGGAGCTCGACGCCATCTACCGCGACGGTGCCGGTCTCAGTGAGGGCGACGACGTGATCGCCTACTGCCGCATCGGAGAGCGCTCAAGCCACACCTGGTTCGTCCTGCACCACCTGCTCGGGTTCGAGAACGTCCGCAACTACGACGGATCCTGGACCGAATGGGGCAGTGCCGTGCGTGTCCCGATCGTGACAGGGTCTGAGCCGGGCGAGGCGCCGGTCCTCGCCGTCGCGCGATGACTCCTCTGCCCGAGCTTCCTGAGGCCCTCGCCGAGATCCAGGAGGACTTCCTGGCTCTCGGTGTGAAGGATCGGCTGCAGCTGCTCCTCGAGTTCTCCAACGAGCTGCCCGAGCTGCCGCCGAAGTACGCCGACCACCCCGACCTCTTCGAGCAGGTGGTCGAGTGTCAGTCCCCCGTCTTCATCTTCACCGAGATCGACGATGAGCACCGCGTGCACCTCCATGCGACAGCTCCGCGCGAAGCGCCGACGACGCGCGGGTTCGCGTCGATCGTCGCCCAGGGGCTCGAAGGTCTCACCGTTGATGAGGCGCTGGCGGTTCCCGACGACTACCCGCAGACGATCGGTCTGGTCGAGGCGGTCAGTCCCCTCCGGATCCGAGGCATGACCGCTTTGCTCGGTCGCGCCAAGCGCCAGATCCGCGAGAAGTCTGCCGTCTAGTGGACGCACCGGCCGGCTCCCGGCTGAGGTTGCTGCATCGTGCGGCCTCGGCAGGATCTGACGTCTCGACGTCTCTTGACGTCGGCTGCGACGAAACGCACCAGACCCTTGTCGACTGGTATGCGCCGCCGACCACGCCGTGGCTTCGGCTCAACCTGATCGCGGCGGTCAGCGGCGATGCGGCCGGTTCTGATGGCACCTCCGAGACACTGAGCAACAGGGTCGATCGCGCTATCCTCACGGCCATTCGCGACGTCGCGGACGCGGTGGTCGTCGGCGCGGCAAGTGTCCGTGCGGAGGGCTACCGGGTGCCGCGTCGGGCCCGGCTCGTGATTGTGACGGCGTCGGGCGATCTTGCCGGCCACCGGATCCTGCCGGAGCGCGCTTCGCGTGTCGTGGTCATCTGCCCGGCGACTTCCGTCGACCGGGTCAAAAGGTCACTCGGAGAAGCGGTCGCCGAGCTCGTCACGATCGTCGTCGCGGGCGACCTCGACGGGCGGGTAGAACCGGCGGCGCTGGTCGCGGGCCTCGGCGAGCACGGGCTTCACTCCCTGGTCTGCGAGGGTGGGCCGTCGCTCGCCGGACAATTTCTGCAGGCGGGCCTCGTCGACGAACTCTGCCTCTCGACCTCTCCGGTGGTGATCGGGAGCGGACTGCCGGTCTTCGGCATCGAACGCTTCGGGGCCTCGCGCCTCAGTCTCACCCAGTTGCTGATCGACGATCAGAGCGCCCTCTATGCACGATGGAAGATCGAAGGCGACGAAGGCGCCCAGTGAATGACCAGCTCGGCGTGCCTCTGGCGGGGGCTTCGCGTTGGAGCCTAGTCTTCCTAACGTGTCCGATACTCCCTCAGGTCCTCAGCTTCCGGCCTCCGCGCCGGTCGTTTTCACCCGGGCCGTCGAAGCGATCCGGGCTATCGAGGCGCGCGACGATCTGATCGTCACCGAGATCCCGGCGCCGGGCGGACTGGCCCCGCACGCCTTCGCCCTCGCGGCCGACATCGTCGGTGCCCGCGGGCTCGCCGACCCCGATCTCGGCACCGGCCGATTCATCATTCTGTACGACCCCGACGAGCCCGAGCAGTGGGGCGGCGCCTGGCGAGTGGTGAGCTTCGCGCAGGCACCTCTCGAGACCGAGATCGGTCTGGATCCCTTTGTCGCCGATGTCGCCTGGAGTTGGCTCATCGACTCGCTGGCGACCACCGGTGCGTCGTATCGGTCCGCGTCAGGCACAGCCACCAAGATCCTGTCGTCGGGCTACGGCGAACTCGCCGACCAGGGTGACGGGGCGCAATTGGAACTGCGAGCCTCGTGGTCTCCCGAGGGCGACGGCCTCGCTGCCCACGTCGAAGCCTGGTCTACCCTCATCTGCACCCTCGCCGGGCTCCCGCCCACTGTCGAGGGAGTGACGCTGTTGGCCTCCCGAAGGGTCGGGCGTGAGTAACGGCACAGCCGAAGATCGGGCAGAGCCTTCCTCGACCCACATCGCGACCGCCGACGACGACCACGTCCTCGTCGAGGTCATTGCCGATCGGGCTACCTATCTCGTAGCCGTCGAAGCGATCAAGATGGGCCACGGTCCGATCGCGGTCGACGCGGAGCGCGCGTCCGGCTACCGGTACTCGCAGCGCGCCTACCTGATTCAGATCTTCAGACGAGACGCAGGCGTGTTCCTCTTCGATCCGCCCGCTATCGGAGAGATGACCGAGCTGAACGACGCCATTCGCGACGAGGAGTGGGTCTTCCACGCCGCGTCGCAAGACCTCGCCTGCCTTCGCGAGGTCGGCCTCGACCCGACACGCATCTTCGACACCGAGCTCGGCGCCCGACTTGCCGGATTCCCTCGCGTGGGCCT